>JAEUIE010000058.1 GCA_016795155.1 Planctomycetia bacterium
GATTGCGATCATCGCCTTGCTGATGGCTCTGCTGTTGCCAGCCATCCAGAAAGTTCGCGAAGCAGCTAACAAGATGCTGTGCGCGAGCAACTTGCGTCAGATTCTGACCGCAAGCCACAATTTCCACAACGATTACAATCGTTTGCCCCCCGGCACCATGGGTGGTGGCAGCAAGAATAGCGCCGTCTATCCATTCCCGATGCTGGATGGTCCACTGGTCGGCATTCTGTACTTCCTCCTGCCCTACATGGAACAGGACAATCTGTACAAGAATTTCCGTATGCCAACCACTGCTGTCGACACCCCCGGCGCTGTTGGTCAGAACTGGTTTGATAATCCACTGGCTCCCTATGCCAGCACCACACCACCTAATCTGACCAATTACTACTGGGCAACCGCCAAGCTGAAGATGTTCCTGTGTCCTTCTGCTTCTGTTTATCCAGCTCTCTACAACAGCGGTCTGTTTGGTGCTTCTTCAGGCGGTCAGACCCTTGGTCTGATGACTTGGACCAATGGTGACAACCAGTACACTGGTGGTTATTTCGATGACGGCGTAACAGTCGAACAGTGGTATCCATTCGGTGCTACCAACTACTTCGGTTGTGCAGGTTCCGGCCATTTGAATAACGTTGCTGTTCCTGGCATTGGTGCTGCAGGTGGTTTGACTCAGTTTGAAGGCATCTTCACCGAACGCTCCAAGGTAACCCTTGGTCAGTTGGCAGTGCAGGATGGTACCAGCAACACCCTGGCATTCGGCGAAGGCGCTGGCAGCCGTGGCTGGTGGGCAACCGCTAATCTGGTCGATACCACGAGCTGCAGCTGGGCAGGTGGTTTCGTTCTGTCAACGGTTGGTGGTATGATGCGAGCCGCTCGCGATACCAATGGTAATGTTCCCGATATCCGTCGTTTCAGCTCCTATCACGCAGCTGGCGTTCAGTTCAGCTTCGCTGATGGTTCCACTCGTACTTGCCGCTTCGGCAACACTGCTAACCTGGCGGGTCGTCCTCTGGGTGCAGGTATCACTGGTGCCGTGTACTTCGCATGGAACCCTGACTGGACCGTGTTCCAGCAGTTGGGTGGCCGTCGTGATGGTCTGCAGTTCGACGCAACCGGTATCGTTGACTAACTTGTAAACCTCATAATCACGCGGTGATATTATCACCGCGTGATTTCATTCAGGAGTTGACAGTGAAGACTCTGCTGAAGATTGCTTCCTTCGTTGTCCTTTGCATCTTTGTCGCTGGCTGCTCGGGCGAACCTTCCTATCCCAAGCCTACTGGCTCTGGCACCAAGAATGTCAAGGATAATTTTGGTGGAAAGAATGCCAAGGGTGCTGCACCTGTTGGTGTATTCTAACCTGTAATCCCAATCGGAGAACAACCACATCCAGGCGATGTGGTTGTTTCGTTTTGGTTGTTCATTTTTTTTCTGGTATGATGCACTCACCTTCCGCAGTTTCAGGTGATTCATGCAGCTTGTCAAATGGTGGATTTGTCTCCTCAGTTTCAGTTGTCTGCTGGCAGTTCAGCCTGAATCTACCTCCAGTCCTGCACCGGCCATTCAACTGCCTTCTGATTTCGTCATTGAAAAAATTGCCGGGTCGCCTTTGATTAAACATCCCTTGCATGTGGCGATAGATGATCAGGGAAACTGTTATGTCACCGCGATGGCAGGCGTCAATCGCAACGGCAAGGAACTCGAAAAGGACCCGCCAAACGGCATCAAGCTGTTGAAAGATACCGATGGCGATGGCATCTACGATCAGGCAATTACCTTTGCAGACAAGATGACTTTCCCCGGCGGGGTGCTCTGGCATCACGGCGCAGTGTATGCCACTTCCTTCCCTTACTTGTGGAAACTGGTTGATAAGAATGGCGATGGCCAGGCCGATGAACGCATTCCCCTGGTGGGTAAGTTTGGATCGGTAGGCAACGGTGCCGACCTGCATGGGCCACAGTTTGGCCCGGATGGCTGGCTCTACTTCTGCGATGGCCGCAATGGACATGATTGCACTCTGGCTGATGGCAGAAAGATCAAGGGCAGGGCATCAGGCCTGTATCGCTGCAAACCTGATGGCAGCGGACTCGAACGGGTGTTTGCAGGCGGCATGGACAACCCGGTCGAAGTGGCATTTACGCCAACGGGTGAACCGCTCGTCTGCACCAATCTGATTATGAACAAGCCTCGCCATGATGGATTGCTTTTTGGCCTCGAGGGTGCTGTTTATCCTTATGATCTGGGTGCAGTGAAAGAACTGAAATGGACTGGTCAGTACATGCCCATTATGGGTGAACTCGGCTGGGTTGCGGTATCGAGTATTGTCAGGCAAACCAGTCCAGCCTGGGGCAGTGAAAATCAGGACAAGTATTTCGTAGCTGAGTTCAACACGCATCGCATCCGCAAGTTGACCATCAACAGGCAAGGTGCCAGCTTTGCCATGCAGGCGGAACCATTTCTCAGTTGCACCGACCCTGATTTTCATCCAACCCAACTCGTGCAGGTTGCCGACGGCAGCATGCTGCTGGTTGATACCGGTGGCTGGTTTCGCAATGGCTGCCCGACTTCTCTAATGGAAAAGCCTTCCATTCATGGTGGCATCTATCGCATCAGGAAAAAGAATCAATCCGCCAAGGGGAAACGGATTCCGTCACCATGGCCAAACTGCACCGTGGAAGAAGCCCGGAGCACGCTTCAGAAGAATGATGTAGCAGTGAAACTCGATGCACTCTGGTCACTGGGCCGACAACTGGCAATCAGTCCGAACGAAGAGGTTCAGCAGATTATTCGCAGCGCACTTGCAGATCAGCATATTGATGTGCTGGTACTGGCATTACGCATGGTGGGGCAATATCGCGATGTGCATGCGCTCGATAGTCTCGTTCGACTGGTAAAACATCCAGACCAGGCAGTTCGACGGGAAACTGCGACTGCACTGGGCCGTTTGAAACATGTTGATGGCGTTGCACCATTGATTCAGGCACTGGAGAATGCTGAAGATCCCTGGCTGGAACACGCCATCATTTATGCACTGATGCAAATCAACGAACCATCAGTAACCACTTCAGGATTGAAGAGTTATGCGCCGCGTGTGCAGCGAGGCGTCATGCTCGCTTTGGATCAGATGCCTGGCGAAAGGCTTACCTGGACCCATCTTTCTGAACTGATGCAAACCACCGATGCCAGACTCAGACAATCGGCTCTGGAGGTGATGGTCAAACATCCCGAATGGGTGACTGACCTGGCGGATTATGCAGAACGCAAGCTCAGTGAAAAGAGCCTGCATCGCGATGCTCCAGCCATTGCCGGCATGAAACAATTGCTGACAGCATTGGCGACTCAGGAACGCATTCAGCAACTGATGGCAGATAAGCTGGCCTGCCCGGAAGAAAGTGGACTGGTGCGAAGCATTATTCTGGATGCCATGTTGCAGGCTGATCTTGTTAGATGGCCGAAGCTGTGGAACCAGCCGCTCAATCAGTTTCTCGATAACCCCCAGTGGGATAATGAATTATTGATGCAGGGGATACTGGCTGCGGGTGCATCGAAGCAACGGCATTTTGATGCATCGCTGCGCAGGATTGCCGAGCAGGGAGATCGCCCGCTTTCTACTCGCCTGTCAGCGGCTACTATCGCATTGAAGGATGGCAAGCCGGTGGGCGATTCCCTATTCAACGAAATGATGTTGGAGCTGCACCCGGAGAGTGAACCAGCCTTGCGATTGAATGCGCTGCAAGCCCTGTCAGGCGCAAGTTTAAGCAGTTCTCAATTGAACAGATTGCTGCCTTTCATCAAACATGCTGGCCCTATGGAATTGCCTATACTGCTTACTGTCTGGGAACATCGAAGTAAAGAGATTGTATGGCCTCCGCTTCTTGAGGCGCTGCTTTCATCCCCCGGCTTGCCAGCTGTATCCCTGGATCGATTACAGACTTTGATCCAAGCAGCGCCTGCTGAATACCAAACCAAGGCGTCACTAATACTGACCAGGGGCAGACCAGACCTGGCAGCTCAGAAAACCCGGCTTAGACAGTTAGAGTCAACGTTGACTGGTGGCGATGTGCAGAAAGGCCGGGAGATTTTCTTCAGCAGCAAAGCTGTCTGTTCCACCTGTCATCGCGTGGGCAACGAAGGTGGTTTGATCGGGCCGAATCTCTCGACTATTGGCAGCATTCGCACTCGTGGCGATCTGCTCGAATCCATACTGTTCCCCAATGCTTCGCTGGCTCGTGGCTACGAAACGCTCGTGATCGTCACAAAAGAGGGGAAAACAATTACTGGCGTTCTGACGCGGGAAACGGTGGATGCACTGGTGTTGACCGACAGCCAGCGTGCGGAACATAAAGTGCTGCGGCAGGAAATTGAACAGATGACAGCTTCCAGTGTTTCCACTATGCCAGCAGGGATGGATCAGACTCTTTCTGCAGAGGAACTGCGTGATCTTCTGGCCTGGCTGGCAACGCTGAAATGACAGTAGCTGCATCTTCAATCATGGATGCCGAAGCAGTGAAAAAACTGGCTCCGGATGAAGCGAGCCTGGCTTCTGCTGTCAAGCTGCAATCAGCCCGGCACTGGAAATCGCCCGGATGTTATGATTCATACCTTTGGGGCGAATGCCAGGGAAGTGCTCTGTACCAGATCAAGGTTGAACTGGAACCCTTCAGCTACCATTGCAACTGCCCCAGTAGAAAATTCCCGTGCAAACATGTTCTGGGCCTGCTGTTGCTCGCATCCAGTGAGCCACATGTTTTCATTCAATCCGCCCCCCCTGCCTGGATGAACGATTGGCTGAATAAGCGAAAGGAATCAGCACAACGAAAGGCAGTACGACAGGAATCGAGTGAGCCAGTCGATGTGGCTGCACAGGAAAAACGTGTTGAGCAACGGCAAACGCGAGTACAGGATGGGCTGGATCGTTTTGAACTCTGGCTACATGATCTGATTCGCGGGGGGCTGGCTGGGGTGGAACAACAGGGCCAAACTCCCTGGGTCGAACAATCACGCAGGCTGGTAGATGCCCAGGCACCGGCACTGGCTGCACGAGTGCGGAAACTGGGTGATATTCCAGGCAGCCATCCGAACTGGCCTACACAATTGCTGCAGGAACTCGGCAGGATCAAACTTGGATTACAAGCCAATCGACAGCGCGAAAAGCTTCCGTCTGATCTGGTGCAGGATATTCGGCAGTGGCTGGGTTGGACGGTAGCAAGTGAAGCTGTGGAAAAGGAAGGGGAACGGATAGCAGATACCTGGATGGTGCTCGGCCAGTGGGTGGAGGAAGATGATCGGCTGACGCTGCAACGTACCTGGTGCATGGGGAAGGCGAGTGGTCAAACAGCGTTGTTGTTGCAGTTTGCTGTCGGAAGAGCAGGCTTTACCGTTACGATGCCAGTTGGAACCGAGCAGGTGGGGACGATGATTTTCTATCCCGGAGCGAGCAGACTGCGGGCATTGTGGAAACCTGATGAAGGAGTAAAACGGGCCAGCATGTCAGCTTTTCCCGGGTCTGCCAGCATCGGTCATTTTCTGCATGGGGTTGCAGAGAAGCTGGCCGCATTCCCCTGGCTGGATGTTTTCCCATGCAACCTGCAGCAGGTACAAGTACATCCACATCAAGATCAATGGTATGTCACTGATATTACAGGGCAATCGTTACCCATGACTTCTCAAGCTGGCTGGAGAATAATGGCACTTTCCGGTGGTAATCCGGTCGGGCTGGCCGGTGAATGGGATGGCAATCAGTTCAGGCCTCTGGGCATGTTTCACGAAGGAAGATATCGTTTGTTGCCATGAATACTCTGGTCAAGCTGGCATGTACTGGTACTGCACAGGCGAAGCTGACAGATTTATCTGGTGCCAGTGAAGTGGATAGTCTGGTCACCAGTTCCCAGGTCGAGGAACAGGTGTTGCTGCTCGCAGGTGCTCGCGGGTTGTATGAGCAGGCAGGCTGGCTGCCTGTGGAGCAGGTGCCCATACCTCCTGCTGCAGATGCTACTGACCGAGCAATTCGTTCCCCCCAACTCATTCACCTTCTGCAGCAGGTGCTCGAAAACAAGCGATTCGATCTGTTGACAGAATTCGTGCGATCACTGGAGCAACAACACAGACATCTGCCCTATGAAGTATTGCCTCTAGTGCTCGAGGTAACTGAACCGGAGCTGAGACAATCCATCCTGCCGGTACTCGGTCCACGAGGCATCTGGCTTAGTCAGTTCAATCCGCGGTGGGCATGGGTTTCCCAGGGTACAACTTCGGTAACAGATAATGATCGAACTGCTTTGAAACGAGCCTGGGAGGAAGGGAAACTATCACAGCGACTGCTGGCATTGAACGTGATCAGGCAGGCTGATGCAACGGAAGGCAGGCAATGGCTGCAGGAGGCTTTGCCACAGGAAAAGGCTGATGCCCGAGCCACGCTGCTACAAGCATTGCAGACAGGCCTGTCTCGTGAAGATGAGCCACTGCTGGAATCGCTGCTGGATGATCGGAGTGAACAAGTCAGGCAGCAGGCCGCCTCGCTGTTGGGACAACTGCCTGAGTCTGGATATGTATCACGCATGCAGTTCCGGGCGGCGGCGATGGTGCAGGGAACATACCCACAACTATCCATGAATCCCCCTGAAGAATTGCCTCGCGACTGGATGCGGGATGGCATCAGCAACAAGTCACCAGCAGGGCGAGGCAAACGGGGCTACTGGGTTGAATCGATTGTAACTGCCGTGCCTTTATCGCATTGGCTGCCTTACTGCCAGGGTGAGCCAACCCGGTTTCTGCAGGCATTGCAGAATGATCCTTACGTGGATGACATGGTGCAGGGTTTGACACGCGCAGTTCAAGTGCAGGCTGATGATTCTGCAACCACGCTGGCCTGGGTGCATGCACTATGGAACTACTGGCTGTTCGAGTGGCAAAGCAGCAGAAAGAAAAATCAGGTCATGCTCAACTGCATGGTGGTGCTCTTGAAACGCCTGCCGCCAACCACTGCTGAGCAGCAGATTTTACCATTTCTCGTTCCAGGACGCATACATACTGATGCATTGATGATGTTTCTCGATGTCCTGTGCCGTCCCTGGTCAACAGCTTTTTCGCTTCATTATATGCAACTGGCCCGGCATACGGTCAAGACGGGTGTGATCGATGAAGCATATGAATGGGCCAAATCGCTGGAGAATGCCAGCCGATCATTGCCTCGAAGTGTGCTAGGCGCAGCCTTATTGCCTTGGGAATTGCGGGAGCCTGCGAGTTGGACAGGCCGGGCACTACAGCAACTGGTGGAACGCTTCATCGAACATGTGCAGTTACGCAAATTGTTTTTCGAAGAACTGGATGCAGAATGAGGATTGAAGGCGATTGCACTCGGAATTTGTAACACACTCCGGCGGTATTCCGCCGGAGTGTAGTTTCGGAGAACAAAATCTCATCTCTCGAATCAGAGTGGCACGCAAGCGAAAGTAGCACACCTCGACGTGAGTACACGTCGAAGTGTAGCACGGACACCGAATCGCAATTATCCATGATCAATCATGTATTGCGATATGCCACGAGCATGGCTTCTTCAATCGTGGCAAACTTCTGACCACTGGCCATCAGAGCATCAACACGTGATCGGGCTTCATACTGGCTAAGTCCCAAACGCATCAGAGTGCCGATTAGCTCATTCAGAATCGGATCGACGACTGGTGTTCTCCCAGGCTCCGGTGTTTCACTCGAATAAGGCAACATCTTCTTTTGCAGAGTGGATACAATCTTTTCCGCAGTCGTGGCGCCAAAGCCGGGCAGCTTCGCTAAGGTCTTCACATCACCCCGCTGTATAGCGCTGGCGATTTCAGGCACCGGCCTGCACAGGGCACGCAATGCCTTGCGAACGCCAATCTTATCGACCGTGCAGATGAGATCAAAGAACTCGAGTTCCTGCTCGTTCTCGAAGCCGATCATGCGCGGATGAATGGTAGACTGCATAGCACCTGCTTCGAGGTAGTGCCTGGTGTGCAGGGTGATTTCCTGGCCAACCTTGGCGGTCAGGCTGGATTTAGTCGCTTCCGAGACGAGCAATTCGTACTCAATAGCCCCGACCTGCAACCGGATGCGGTCTTCCACGATGCGATTCAGATGGCCAAGGATACGGGTGATCATAGAAAGGGGTCAGGGTTGAAGGGTCAGTAGTCAGAATAAGAGAGAACCCTGCAATATAGTAGCTCAATATTCTGCTACTGGCTGCTGGCTTCGGTCTCCTTAACTCTGATCGACGCGTAGTAATGACAGAGCGCAACCGCAAGGGCATCCGCAACATCGGGTGGTTCGGGTGGGGCAGCCAACCCCATTTCCTGGGCGACTGTCAGTTGCATCTGTTCCTTACTGGCCCGGCCTGCACCCGTGATCAGTTTCTTCACCTGCGTAGCACTATAGCTGAAGGTGGGAATATGGCGCAGGCTTGCAGCCAGTAGCATGACGCCACGGGCATGGCCCATGATGATGGCAGTACGCGGATGCTTGTAATGGGCATATAGCTGTTCAACAGCCATGGCTTGGGGCTGAAACTGATCGACGATTTCGAGCAGGCCCTGATGCAAGGTACACAGCCTGGTTTCCAGCGGGCCATCGCCACCGCGGAGCACACCTGCTTCGCAGAGCTCTGGCCCGTGCCTGGTGATATTCAGAACCGCGTAGCCAGTGATGCGCAGTCCGGGATCGATGCCAAGAATACGTGCTTGCATGAATGGTATGGTAGCAGGTTAGTTATTATGGCACTACCTCAACAGGACAACATCAAACTGTATCTGAACATCGGCGAAAATCTCTTGGCGTCTTCTTGGCGTCATGGCGGTAAAAAAGATAAACCGCCAAGTGGCCAAGAAGCGCCAAGAAAATGTATTCCGTTTAAGTTAATCAGTTCCGGTAAAGCACTGTTGTTTCCGCATCTCTAAGAATGCCTTTTCCGCCGGTGGGGGAGACATCGACAATGCCTGCTCAAAGTATTTGATTGCTGTCACGTTATCGCCCTTACGGCGGTGCAATTCGCCAACAGCAGCTGGCCAGTGATGATAACCTGCTGGTGCACCGTCCGGATACGACTTGTTCAACCAGGAAATTCCCGCCTGCGGCCCATGCAGATAAGCTAGCGCTATCGCACGATTCAGTGCGTGCACCGCTGTCGGCTCCATCGTGTAAAGCAGCGCATAGCATTGTTCAATCACGTTCCATTTGGTCTCCGCAAACGAAAGCGCCCGGCAATGCTCTGCAGCAATCGCTGCTTCCAGATGATATTTCGAAATGATGTTCCCCACTGCAGCCCGTTCCAGCCAATGGTAGCCAGTGCGGATGAGTGACCAATCCCATTCGGAACGATCCTGTTCATCGAGCAGCACTAGGCTGCCTGCTGCATTGATCCGTGTCTGCAATCGGCCCGCATGCAGGAGCATCAAGGCAAAGAGCGCTTGCGAATCGGGGGTGGAGGTCGGTGTATGCTGAATGAGGAACTGTGTCAGTCGCACTGCTTCTTCGCACAGATCCATGCGTATGAGCGCTTCGGGGTGATGTGAATTGTAGCCTTCGTTGAAAAGCAGATAGAGGATGGTCTGTACCGCAGGCAGACGTTCAACCAGTTCTGCTTCTGTCACATCATCGGGGTTGAGCGATTCGCTACGGAGTGTCTCCTTGGCTCGCGTCAACCTTTTCTGAATGCTGGCCTGACTGGTCAGCAAGGCGTGAGCAATTTCGGGCACACTGAAGCCGCACAAAGTTTTGAGAGCAAAAGTAATCTGTGCCTCGGTGCCCAGTGATGGGTGACAACTGACAAACAGCATCCGTAATTGATCATCCATGCGATGATCCGTAACAGAATTGGCTTCGGGTTGCGTCTCTGCATGCTGATACTGCAGGTCTTTCTCAATCTTGTTCCAAGTTCTTTGCCTTCGCAGTTTGTCGATCAGCAGGTTTGAGGCAGCACGATGCAGCCACGCTGATGGATCAGGAGGCAAACCTTGGCGAGGCCAAGTGTGCATAGCCTTCAGCAAGGCTGACTGCACCGCATCTTCAATATCATCGAGCAGGCGAATGCTGAAACGTCGAGACAAATTCGCCACGAGCCGACCATACTCGTGGCGAAAGGTATGTTCAGTGAGTTGGGTGATACCTGACATTGCTTTTCTCTCACCACTCACCCCTGAATCTATCCCGCCAGACCAGCGAGTTCACGGATCTCAATAGAACTGCCATCGTGATGCGCAGGGCATTCCTTGGCAATAGCCAGGGCCTGTTCATAGGTATCACACTGGATGACCGAGTAGCCGCCAAGCAGTTCCTTGGCTTCAACAAAGGGGCCATCGGTAACGACGCCCTTGGCACGGAGTACTTTGCCGGTGGCATGCAGTGCGTCGCCTGGGTCAACCATCTGGCCAGCCTTCATGAACTTTTCGATCCATGCACCCCAGCGGGCCATCAGTTCCTGCATCTGGTCAGGCGAAGGCATGCCCTGATTGGGGGCGGAGGTGGAATCACGATAGACAAACAGAAACTTCTTAGCCATGGGGCACCTTTCACGTTACGTTGTTAAGCAGGCACCATGCCTGCTTTCAGGAGAGAAACGAACGAGAACCCCTTCATTGGACAAAAGAAAAAGGAAAAAGCAAGAAAACTCGCGTAAACCCAGATTTTTCTCATGGATGGTTACTCAACCCCTGGCATCCTCCGCCTTCAATCGTTCCCACACCTTCACCAGCTCCATCGGCATCGGCATGCTGAATCGCATCTGAACGTTCGTTGCAGGATGAACAAATCCCAGTTCCGCTGCATGCAGGGCAATGCGAGGGGCGCCGCTTTTATCTTCCATTGGTTCTTTGAAAACAGGCCGATTGTAAACCTTTTCACCACAGAGCATGTGCCCCTGCTCGGAAAGATGAATGCGAATCTGATGGGTACGGCCTGTTTCCAGCCGACATTCCACGAGGGTGTAGTGCTTCAATGTTTCGATCGGCTTGACATGCGTGATGGCATGTTTACCTGGCATGGTATCGACGGGCGCGCTGCCTCGCCGACCATCGCCCCGGTCGCGAACAAGAGTAGTTTCAATCTTCATGGGCTGAGTGATCCTGCCATGCACCAGGGCTTTGTAAACGCGGAGGATGGAGTGCTTTTTAAACTGGGCACCCAGATGACGTTCCGCTTCCACGGTGCGGGCGAAGACCATCAAGCCGCTCGTATCACGATCAAGCCGATGTACCGCACGCACCGTAGGCAAACTACCTCGCTGACTTCGTTTCGGACCTTGCTGGCTGAATCGTTCCTGCCTGGCAATCACTTTGGGCAACAGTTCATCAAGCGTAGGCTGAATCTGCTTGCGGCGATCATCCCAGTCATCCTCTTCCGGATGCCTGACCGTAGTGACACCTGCTGGTTTCTCCACTACCACGACATGGGCATCGAGATGGCGAATCACCACCTGTTCCTGATCGGGTGGCTTCTTCTGGGGTTGCGCAGTAACTTTGACAACTTCCTTTTCTTTAACCCGCCTGGCTGGATCGAGGCACAGGTTGCCATCGATCATCACCCGCCGACGTTCTACTACAGCACGGGCTTCGTTCCACGAGAGTTCAGGCGACCAGCGGCGTACCAGGGCCGCCAGCGTTTGTCCTGCTTCGTTGGGCGTAATGTGATGAGTAGCGTCGGGCATGAATAGGCAATGGTAAATATTTAAACCATCATCTTACTTATCGCCAGAATAAAGTCGCCAGCAGAAACAACAGCATGGGTGCTAACCCCAGGAGGAGGCGAAGAACTAACAACAGAACAAACAGAGTTACAATCTTTCCCGGTGTCGGATTTTTGACATATTGACGCAGCCAGTTGCCTGCCCGTTTCCAGGAATTCTGCTTCTCAGCAACTTTATCATTCGCAATCGTATTTCGCCCGGCAGCAACACCATCCAACCAGACCAGAATGGCCAGGCCGATGAGAAGTAGCCAGAAAAGAGGCGAAGGCATGGGCATCCTGACAGGATAAGCATGCCCAGCACAGGCTACCAGTGCAAAAAGGTGGCTCTACTGCCTGACCTGTGCACCCAGTGCCGTGGGCGGAGGAGTTGGCTTGAGGAAAGAGCGAATGCGATGCTTGGCAGTCTTGATCAGGCTGGGCCGACGCATCGCCAGGCGAATAGCCCGTTCGAGTGGTGGATGTGGCCGATGCTGACGGAGGAACTGGTACATTTCCTGGTTGGCCCGAACCACGTTGCCATTGTTACCATACCGCAACTGAGCCAGGTGGTCGTAATCAAAATCTGGCTTGAAGGTTTCACATTGATCGAGCACACCGAGGGCAAACAATGCGATTTTGGTACGGTAGCACTTTTCACAACGGTTGCAGTTGTAGCGATCATATTTGTTGTTGAAGCAGACACGCAGCCGACGACGGGCCACTTCGTTTTCCACCACCCTGGCAATTTTCTCCAGCCGCTTGGCTTCACAGCCATCGTTGAAGATCTGTACCGCTTCGGTGCTCCAGAGCGGATCGAGTATTGGGTGAGAACCCCAGCAGAACAGGTCGCCATAATGCTGCGACGAGGCGATGTAAGTCGTTTCCAGTGTTGGGGAGAGCAGCGATGCAGTACCGCCCAGTACCGCACCATGATAATATCGCCAATGGACAAACTGATCGCTGAACTCGCGGATGTTGGATTTGATTTCAATCAGCCCGGCGCCCAGTTCATCAGCCATCTGTCTGATTTGTTCCGTAGCAATCCGGGCAAACGATTCCTGATCGAGGCGGATGTCAAACCCCCAGGCAAACAGGAGCCTGGTGATGCTATCACGATGTTTCAGGTAGGTATAAAACGAATCAACTCCACCGGAAAAGAAACTGCCTGCGGTACGGCCTGGCTTATGTCGTTCCTCAGCAACCGGCATCGCCACTTCAACCTTCTGCGTTCCTGGCAGGAAGTAGCGATAAATATCCTGGATGGTGGAGAGCTGCTGATGCATCTTTCGTGAGACGGGAAATCGAGTCGTCAGCTTCCAGCCTCGCGACATGGCCAGCGGCAGGCACATGGCAACAAAGGGCGTAACGCTGCTGCTGACCGGTGAATTCTTTACTTCAAAAAAGAGATTGAATGAACCTTCCGGACATTCCAACTGCACCTCAGCACGGGAACCGTCGAACAAATCCCTGACCACAGGCTGATGAATGATGAGTTCACGTGTCATCCGTGATTTCTCCATATGTGCAGACAGTTACGAGGACTGAGAGGTTTCTGAACCGAACAGCTTCAGGTATGTTGACTTGCGGAAAAGAGGCTTGGCCTGCTTGTTCAGCTTCCGGAGCATGCTGGGCCGTCGCATCGATCGCTCTACCGCACTGATGACATGCTGGCTGTCGCGACGCTCCTTGAGCGCTTCGAGATTTTCCTGCACATACATCAGGATGCGCGGATTATCACCAAGCCTCATGCGGGCAATCAGTTTAGGATCAAGCTGTTTATCGAAACTCTCGCATTGATCGAGCACGTTCAGCGAATAGAGGCTGATCATGGTACGCAGGCATTTTTCGCATTGGCCACAGTTCAGTTCATTGTTTTTGTTGCGATAGCAGACACGCAGTGATTTCAGGGCGAGCGGGTTCTGGGCGAGAAAGGCTACTTTTTCGAAGCGGGTTGCTTCGCAGCCATCGTGAATGATCTCAACCGCTTCGCTGCTCCAGAGTGGGTCGAGCATGGGATGTGTTCCACAGGGAAACAGATCGGCATAAGTGTGGGTGGCAGCCAGGTACATCGTGCCCAGGCGATTGCCTAATAAATGGGCCACGCTGGCCAGGGCTGCACCATGATACATGCGCCAGGAAACAAAACGGTCGCAGAATTCGCGGAGGTTGGTTTTTACCTCGATGAGGTTCACCTGAAAGCCGAGTGCAATCTTCTTCATTTCAGCAGATATACGCTGTGCCAACTGAGGCTTACTGAGTGGAACATCGAAGCCGGTGATGAAGACGTGGTTGGTGATGCTTTGCTGATGTTTCAGGAAGGTGTAATACGAATCCACGCCGCCTGAGAAGAAACAGCCCGCAGCAGAATGTCGTTGCGAGAAGACATGTTCAGGAGCGGAACAGTGAATGCGTTGTGTGCCTGGTATCCAGCTTTGCAAGATGGTCTGAATAGCGTGAAACGATTGCAGCAGTCTGCCTGATACAGGTGCCTGGCAGTGCAGATCCCAACCTTTCGCCATGGCCAAAGGCAATGCAGCGATGGCAAAGGGGGTGCCGTCCACTACCGGTTCACAACCCGTGACCTCGTACCAGAGTTCCTGTAAAAATGGTGGAGCTTCCAGCCTGGCTGCGACCCTGCAGCCCGTTTCAGTACGAACTATCGTCGGCATCTTGATGGAAAAGATGTCTGGCAACGTTCTGCTCCGGCAACTTGAGTGAAAGTGATGTATTTACGCGATCGCATCACGCTGGCACCATGATGGGCCATTTCCTTTATCAGCAGAAAGGCATAGGCATGTTAACTGAATTTCCGCGTACAGCAGAACTTTAGTAAACCTTAATTGAAAATAGGAGAGTTAAACAATTCAGAAAATGAAATGGAGAGATCTGGCTATTTCAGAGAAAAATGTCTGATATGAAAGGCGTTATCCGTTCTCGATACTTCCAACGTAAATTCGATTCGTCCAGATGATAACTCTTCACGGTACTCGTACCGTCTGATATGGGGATCAGGTTGATCCTTCGTTCCAGAATACTTTATGCCACTGCCGGAGGGGAATGGGTTGCGCTTCATGATGTCTATGAACTGGTCAGCATTGATCTGTTTCTGATAATCGTCCGATGTTCTGGCATAAGCCTCGGCGAACCGGCCTCCTTTCAGATCATTGAGAAACGCATTGGCGACCTGGTTGTAAGGGCCATCGACTCCGGTCTCTTCGCCAAACGGAGTTTTGGAGGCCGGTGCGCCAAAATAATGACAGCCTGATACCGAGGTCAGAACGAACAGAAACAAGTGTGCCGGTAGACTTCGCATGAGCAATGGTGCTCCGTTTCGGTTCTGCGGTGTATCAGCATTCAAATGTTTGCAAGTAGAGTGTGTCCTGTGATAGAATATCACATATGACTCTTCCAGCCCACCAACATGATAACTCCGAAGCAGCCATCGTTAGCAGGCTGATTCAACAGACTAATGCCAAAATGCCTGTAGCTGTGGCAAAGTACATGTTAGCACTTGGCTTTTGTGAAGCTGACCAAGAGCGCATGCTGAACCTTGCAGAAAGAAACCAATCAAACGGCTTGACTCAAGATGAGCAGATGGAACTGATGAATTACGTTCGAGCTGGTCATCTGCTGACTGCGTTGCAATCAAAAGCACGGAAATTCAAATCAAAACATGCCGTGACCAGAAGAGCATGCGACCGTTGATACATTAAGACTGATTGGAATTCAGGAACGTGCAATGCAAACAAGCCACGTGATATCAGATCTATTTCTCGCATCTACCTGCTTATGGGTACTCTACCAGTGTTGGAAACGCCATGAATCACCACTGATTATCGTCTGGGGCCTGTTCTTTGGCTTCGTCGGCCTGGCTGCCTTCTTCGGCGCGTTGCGCTTTGCGGATGTACATCCCAACATGGTTCATGTCTCGCAGTTCTTTCAACGGCTCGCTTCGACTCTTGGTTCCTGCGGACTGGTAGCAGGTGTAGCCTGGCTCTTCAAGCGATATCATTCATTGCCCTTGCTCACCTGTACAGTCATCGCATGCATTGCTTGTGTGGTAGCTGATTTCATCATTGATAAAACCTCGTACTACAGCATCGTTCAGATGATTGCCATGGTGCTTGTGCTGGCAATTGCGGTCTTCCATTGGATTAAGCGTCGTCTGCCAGAACATCGCACCATGGCCTGGCGGCTAGTATTGGCCATTGTGCTTTCTGCGCTTGCAACGACATCGTTGCAAATGCTGCCGGCACCTTATTCCATTGATGCCTTCCATTACCTGCTCGGAGCCGGCATTCTCTGCTTCGGCTGGGCGGCAATGAGCCAACTTGAGTCCGGGCAAGCATTAACACCACAAGTATGAAGATATAATCAATTTAGCCATCGGCTCTTTAAGCCGGTGGCGGGTTCGCGCGGAGATGGAATGCGATTGCGCACACATCGCATCGGAACGTCAATGCATGAGATTTTCATGATGAAGAGATAATGCACATGACAATTCCGCTTACCATGTTACTCTAGATGTCAGCCTCGGAATAACTACCACGGTATCCTCAACCTCAGGAGAAATGTCATGTTTCAAAGATTGCTGACTGCTGGACTTGTCCTTGCTCTCTTGTCCACAGCCTGGGCCGACGACAAGGAAGATGCAGCCAAGAAAGAACTCGAGAAGTTCAAGGGCGAATGGAAGCTGGTCGGCGGCGACATCGTGATGAAGTTCGATGGCAACAAGTATGATTTTGAAGCAGGCCCCCAATCAGAGAAGGGCAAGTTCAAGATCGATCCTAGCAAAAAACACATCGACTTGGAAATTACCGAAGGCAACGATAAAGGAAAGAGCCAGCCAGGCTTCTATGAGTTCAAGGATGGCAAGCTGTTCATCGGCCTGGCCATGCCTGGCGAAAAAGAACGCCCCGCCAAGCTCGAAGACGGCGAAGTGCAGTTCGAGTTCGAGAAGGTAAAGAAGTAAGTTGTCGAGCGGAAATGAATATTTAGCCCCCGGCTCACTTTAAGCCGGGGGCGGGTTCACGCGGAAAATGAATACGAAGGCAATCGCTGACTACGGCATCGCTACGTTGTGGTAGATTTCCTGCACATCATCCGACTCGTTCACCATGCCAAGAAACTTCTCAAACGTAGCCTGATCTTCCGGGCTGAGCGTCTTGGTCTCTTGTGGCAGAAACACGATTTCCTGTACTTCAAATTCCAAGCCAGGGAACGCTTCGTGCAGGGCATTCTTGGCTTTGAAGAACTCAGCAGGTGGGACGAAGACCGTGATGGTCTTATCCTTCCGTTCGATCTCTTCCACCACGACATCGGCGGCGTACAGTGCTTCCATCACCTTGTCTTCATCGTCCCCCTGGAACTGAATGATCGCCAGGTGATCGAACATCATGGTGACCGAGCCACTGTTGGCCAGCTTGGAATTGGTCTTGGTGAAGCAGGGACGCAGGTCCGAAATGGTTCGCCGATTGTTGTCGGTCAGGCAATCGATAATGACCAATGCCCCGCCGGGACAAACTCCCTCGTACCGTGCCGTTTGAAAATCCTCTCCGCCCGCACCAGCAGCCTTCTGGATCGCTTTGTCAATCACGTGGGCGGGAACGTTATCTTTCTTGGCCCGATCAACAACGTGACGCAGCAACGGATTGGCATCCGGGTCAGGCACACCCTTCTTGGCCGCCATGTACACCTGCTTGCTGTACCTGGAATAGACCTTCGCGTTGTTTAACGCGGTTTTGAAGATGGAATGCTTGCGCTTTTCAAAAATACGACCCATGGGAGTTCACCTCTAACATCATTCTATCGAGGGCGTGAAGAAGTTTGCAAGGTGGGCTACTCCCAAGGAGAATCTGAACTGGGATGAGAGTGTTCTGCAGCGCACTCTCACCTCCGCATGGCGACCCGTCACTCGCGTTCCGGGCTGCACGTTGCATTGAACTCTCTTCCTCGCCAGTGCATGTAACACTCAGCCTGCGGCGAAGCGCGGGCCGTCTTGCTGTTCCACCACATAACACATCACATCCTGCAAGGCGGGTTCCGAGTAGACTCGGCGTTTGCTACCATTCTCCGAAAAGTGGTGCTTCCGCTGTACCAAATCAGGGTACGCTTCTCTCAGTTTGCGAGTAGACCGGGCCTTGAACTGCGTCAGCACCACATCGGGATCAACTTCCGTGGCGGTGACGACCGCATGCACATGGTTGCTGCGGGCATTGACTGCATGGAAAAGCCAACCACGATATTGACAATGCTGGCGTATCGCCGCTTCCACTATGGCCCGTTGGGGACGATCCATGACAAAGGCATCTTCCGTCATCAACAACTCAGACCATCGTTGCAATTGGGCATCACCCGGCGACCAGATTCCCGGCTTGGCATACCAACCCCGTTCATCGCCCGGCAACCAGGTGCCGTAAGTGGTCCAGGTGATGAAGTAAGCAATCGGGTCGGCTTGATCAGGCATGATATTTTCCTGAATGTTGATACCGAAACTCTAACACATGTTCCCGCATGTTATGATGAGAGTCCGCTGCAACTAACAGCCCGGAACGCCAGAGCTTTTTGCGCCATGAGCCGAAAGGTATTGCGCGACAACAAGTTGGGCTCCATACTAGGCACCAGAAGTACCACCTTCGGAGCCGATTATGGAGCACCAACTCTGGAATGCTATTGTGACCACTCTTGCCGCACTCTG
>JAEUIE010000059.1 GCA_016795155.1 Planctomycetia bacterium
TGGGAACCGGTAACAATGGTTCAATCAATGCCCAGAGTTGATCATCCAAAATCGGTTTGGCCATAGCAGTGCTCCTTGCTCGCCAAACTTATAGCCTGACTGGACGAGAAGCACTAGCTCATTTTGTTAGATGCTCTTAGATATTTATCGAAATATTCAAACGGAAACCTGGCTGTATCCACCATGAGCAACATATATGATGGGCTTTATGAGATTTTCTATTCTGCTGCTGATTTTCTCGAACCTAGCTGCAGGCTGCTCTTCATCCAACCAGGAGCCCGATCTTGTCTGGGGCAAGCGCGGCATTCGGCCTGGTGATTTCATCAAGCCTCGCGCCGTTACCATCGGTAAAGACTCTGCTGGCAATGAGGAACTCTACATCGTTGATTTTGCAGGCCGCATTCAGGCATTTGACCTGAATGGCAAACCTTTAAGAAACTGGAATACACCTTCTATCGAGAATGGCAGACCGGCAGGACTAGCCTGGTCGTCGAAGTTACAACAATTGCTGGTTGCTGATTCACATTATCAACGTATTCTCTGTTATTCGCCGACCGGACAACTGCTCAAAACCATTACTGGCGACAGTACAGCGCTGGGGCCTTTCCAGTATATTGGCGACATTGTCGAAGACAGGGAAGGCAACTGGTATATCAGCGAATTCGGTAATGAGGAGCAGGATCGTATCAGAAAGCTGACTCCTGAAGGTAAACTGATTTCATCCTGGGGAAGCCATGGGACTGAAACTGGTCAGTTCAGCAGACCACGTGGATTGGCTATTAGTGAGGCCAATGAGTTGTTCGTTGCAGATTCGTGCAACCACCGTATCCAGGTGTTTGATCTCCATGGAAAACCATTGCGAACCATTGGAAATCATGGCAGTGAACCAGGTCAATTACAGTATCCTTACGATGTAACCATCGGCACTCAGAACGAAATCTGCATTACCGAATGGGGGCAGAATCGTGTTCAGAGGTTTACCATGGATGGCAAGAGCCTTGGAATCTGGGGGAAGCCAGGCAGAAATCCGGGATGTTTATTTCAGCCTTGGGGATCGTGTGTCAGTCGATCGGGCCAGGTTTTTGTTCTCGACAGCGAGAATCATCGTGTACAGCGGTTCACATGGTAGCATGGGCAATGTGGGGCCTATTTGAATAACGTAGAGTTGTGAGCTATGGTTGTTTGCCCATAACTATGCTGCTCCAGATCCATCCGTGCACAACGCCATCCGTTACCTGATAACGCTGCTGCTTTTCATACCCGTTGCGGTAACCGGGCTGTTGTTCTTGCAAGGCAACGATGAACTGCAAAATACGCTCTTGATAACGTACACCACATCGTGCATCTCAATCGTTGTCTGGCTGATTTATTCATCGCGCATGGTGAAACTGGAGCGCCACGCCAAAACAATTATTAATGCAATTCAATCAGGCAAGGAAAACGACCAGGCTATCGTCGAACCGCTGCAGCAATCTGCCGTACCTTTTGATCCTATTTATCAGGCATTGCTGGTAGTCTCACAGAAGCTATCGGAACGTCGCCGGCAGATGCGTGATAACCTCGACAAAGTAGGCGCTATACTGGTAGCCATCACGCATGGCAGGCCCATTAATTCTGACATGTATGAATTCGATCTGCCTGATGCCGATGACAAAACGCTACTGCTGGGCAGCTTGTCACAAATGGTTTCCACGTACCATCATACCAAGCATCGAGGCGATGTCTTTGCCCATGTGCTGCGTGAATCTCCCATTGCCATGCTGATTACCGATGAACAATACCAGATAAAAACCATGAACCCTGCTGCAGAGAAATTGTTCGGCAGTTCATCGCAGAATTCTGCCATGCAGAATCTGAAAGACTACTTTGTTCCCCCACCCATCAAGAATCATCAACAACATCTGAAAAAAATTGTGCTCGACGGCGAGGAAGCATTACAGGCATTGCAGCAAGGCAAGCATGAAGTTTTTACGACGATCCGAACTCGTAACGGCCAACTTCACCTGATCGGGCTACGCGCTTCCTTTGGCCAAAAATGTTTGTTTGTGATACGGGAAAGAAGCAAGGATAAATCGCATTCCTTTCATGATTCGTCATTACTATCGGTCACTGTTGAAAGTTCGCAAGCAATATAACGGCAGCAATTACAGATTATTTAAGGCACTGCCTACCACTTCGTGCATTACCGCATACATCATAAAATAATACATCGCATTAAAGAACTTGAATGGCTGACCCCAAGAAAATACGAGTTGACCTGCGAAAGAATCGATCGAAGCCACCACGAGAAAAAGGCTGGACTCGCGATTTCAGGGAGGATTCCGATCAAAATTACCATTCCACTGAACGCATACGTGCCAAGGGTGATTTATCTCGCAAGAGAACGATTATCACAGATCAGAAGACAGATGGTGACTCGCAGCCTGACGATACCATCATGCCTTCGATTGATGTATCACAGTGTCAGCTTGGCAGAGTAGTCAGGGTCCATGGCCTGCAAAACGTTATCATGACTGAAGATGGCACGGAATATCGGTGTACCGTACGTCGTGTATTGAAAAACCTGTCCATTGATGAACGCAACGTGGTGACGACGGGTGATAAAGTCTGGATACAAACAGCCGCCAATCAAGAAGGCGTCATCGAGAAAATTGAACCGCGATATGGAATACTGACCAGAAAATCGTGGAAGCGTGAACATGTGCTGGTCGCCAATGTCGATCAGCTTGTTATTGTTGCAGCACTGGCTGAGCCATATTTGAAGCCTCATTTAATTGATCGGTATCTTGTCGCAGCATCTATGGGGCAACTTAAACCCGTCATCTGCCTCAACAAAGCTGACTTGGTTAACCAGGCTGATTTTCAATCAATCCTGGGGTTGTACAGGCAACTTGGCATACCCACCATCCTGACCAGCGCGACGACTCACACGGGAATTGAAGAACTAAAAGACCTGCTTAAAGACTGCCAGACCGTTTTTTCAGGACAAAGTGGTGTTGGAAAGACATCTTTGCTGAATGCCATTCAGCCCGGTCTGGAATTGCTGGTACGCGAGGTGAGCGAAACAAACCAGAAGGGCAAGCACACTACCACGACTGCTGAGTTGATTAAACTCCACTTTGGTGGATGGGTTGTTGATACGCCTGGGATCAGACAATTCGATTTGTGGAATGTCGTTCCACCTGAGCTTGATGGGCATTTTCCTGAATTTCGTCCATTTGTGACAGCGTGTGGTTTTCCAGGCTGCTCTCATCTTCAGGAAGAAAATTGTGCTGTGAAGCAGGCAGTGGAAGAAGGATGGATTGATCCACAACGATATTACAGTTATTGTGGCATCTATCAGGGAACGGAATCTCAGGAGTGGTCAGAATGATGTTGGTTCTACTTTCAATGTGTTGCCTGTTGCCCCAGGATTCCATTGCTCAGGAAGTGCAAAAACTGAATGGAACCTGGCATGTAGTCCGCTCGGAAACTGACGGCAAAGATTTTTCTTCACGGCTCAAAGGCTATCAGTATGTATTTGATGGCCAATTCATCAAGCTGCTGGATGCCAAAGGCAAAGCTGTACTGCGATCTGACAATAAGCCCGATGAACGACCATTCCTGATCAATGTACTGACTAATCCCAAAACCATGGACATGACGATACAGATCAAATCCAAGTCGTTCATGTCGCTGGGCATCTATCGACTTGAAGGCGATGAACTGCAGCTTTGCTTCGCTGAACCAGGAAGTCAGCGGCCAAATGCATTTCAAAGCAAAGATGGCACGACGCTGATAGCGCTGAAACGTGCCAAAAAATAGCGTTTAGTCTATCTTGATATTAGTCGATTCCAACGGCCCATAGGCAAGAACCGTTGGCTTATCAATGGGATAAGTATCAAGCAAGATGCGTATGGATTTGAGAGTAACAGCATCGATCGATGCCAGTTCATCGTCAGCAGTGCGATACTCATTGAGATAATTCCAGTTGAAGCTGACACTGCTCATGCGCCCCATGGGTCGTTCGTTGCCTCGAATGACCCGCGATGCCAGTTTGGCCCGAGCGAGGTTCATTTCTTTTTCCGTGATGCCGTTCTGTTGAACTTCGCGCAGCACATCGAGATAACGCTTGAGATTCGCAGCAGCCTGGTCAGGATCGCCGCCACAATACCCGAGGTTGGCGCCAGCGCCCTGGTACTCGTGATAGGAGAAATCAACAGAATCCGCATGCCCTGGATCGATCAATGACCAATAGAGCCTGCTGCCGGTATCATCTCCAATAGCACCAGCCAACACTTCTGCTGCATAGCGTAATTCAGAGGATGCAGGCGGCCCTCCCATCCAGAACATCAAATGTTCCTGCGTTACTTTTTCCTTGCGGATAACCTGTAATTCAGATGGCGAACCTATTGCAGGTATGTCGCGTGGAGTTGGACCATTCTCCCACTGGGCACAGCGTTCTTCGACCAACTGGTACAGCTTCTGAAAGTCAAACTGCCCTGCTGCCACGACTGAAATATTGGAGGCAACATACCTGGAGTTGAAATAATCTCTCATTTGCTGGCTGGTTAGTGCTGAAACTGTTTCATTCGTTCCCAGGACACGATTTCCCAGAGGATGTTTCTGAAAAAACAGGCTTTTGGAAGCATCGTACGCCGACCACATAGGCTGATCTTCGTACATGCTGATTTCTTCGAGGATCACCTTCTTTTCCATGTCAAAATCGTCGGTGCGCAGACTGGGGCGCAGGATATCTGCCAGAATGTCTACGGCCTGTGGCAGGTATTCAGGCAATAGGGCTGCATAGAAAACTGTATTCTCTTCGCTGGTGTAAGCATTGTGGTTGGCGCCGATGGCATCAAACTCACGATTGACATCGAGTGATGTGCGGCGTGGGGTTCCCTTGAAAACCATGTGTTCAAGGAAATGGGAGACGCCAGCCAGTTCGGGTGACTCATCCCGTGCTCCAGTTTTGACAAAGAAACCGAGAGCCACCGATTTTGCGCCGGAATTGGTTTCGCCAATAACCTGAAGACCATTTGCCAGCCGTTGATGATGAAATTGAATCATGTGCTCGCATACCAGGATCGAAAGTAATCATCTTATTATAACACGTACTGATTTCGCATACAGACCATCATAAATCAGGAGACCGTGCATCAAGAAATCGATGCAGTGGAGCATACTGCCATTGCACTTGCTCTTCTTCCGAAATCGATTTCAATTGTGCCAGGAAGTGCTCAGTGATGGGTTCTGCTTTTCCAGCATAATTGGGATCACAAAAATAAACGCGACAGCCCAGAGGCCGATATTCCCTTGCATTACAGAGCTTCTCGACCTGAAACGGACAGAATGATGCATCCGTGGGTGTCGAGAAAGACGGTGCATGCTGCAAAAGCACCTCTGCTTCGAGATTGGAAAGGAAAAGCGTGTGGCCATATTCGGCAAAGCGACAGCATTTACCACTTGCAAGGCAGACTGGCTTATGCGAATGAATCTCTTCATCTGCCGAGTCGTACAGTTTTAAGACCTGCTGCTGCAGTCTTGTCCGTTCCTTTAAAGTTAGATCGCTTATTTTTCTCATTTCGATTTCTTCATTTGCTGCAATCTGGAAGTAATCTGCTCCAGGGTAAATAACTCACCATGATCGCTGCCCGGACATCGCTTCTGTGTTGTCTTCCAATCTTCGGGAGATTGCAGGTTGCGGGGCCAGAATGGCCAGGTGCGGCATTGTATTGGCCTGACATTGTAGACGAGACAACCGGACTGCTGATCGAAGAAAATGCAATCTTCGTTGGCCTGGTCGCGTAGACTGCGGTTCTTGCCGATTTTTCGAGTGTACATTTTGCAGAACTGATCATAACTCAGTTCAAAATGATTGGCGAGTAACTCGACTTCCGCATCATCGACCCAGACATATCCCGGCCCTCGACAGCAATTGCCACAACGAGTGCACGAAAATCGCAAGCCGTCTTCGTACCAGGGTTTCTCAAACTTCGCTTGATGTTCCATCCGCTTTCCTCATAATCTATGGTACACGAAATGGAATCTACGGGAACCACCAACCCATGAATGCTGAACGTACACTGGCGAATCGTACTCTTCTGCAGCTTTGTGTTTTGACACTGATTGGTTCTGCATTCCGTCTGTTACCTTATTACTGGAGCGAGGAGTATAAAGGCTGGCTGTTTTGCCTCTGGGGAGCCAATGCCATTCTGCCATTATTCCTGGTGGGTGTAAGCAAGTCACGATACCTGTGGCTAGGCTATGCAATTCCATTGACGGGTCTTGTCATCAGTGATCTCATCATTCAAATCATTCTGCAATCGCGACAATTGCCCGCCTCGTCGCTTACAGGACGATTGGTAACTTACAGCTTCTTTCTGTTACTTGCACAGCTTGGATTGATTCTAAGATGGTTCAAGCTCAGCCGATTCAAGACGATCATGACTGGAATTGGATTATCACTTACCGGCTCTATCCTGTTCTTTTTGATCAGCAACTTCCTGGTTTGGACTCAATCAACACCTGCAGCGGGAACTTTCTACTATCCACCCACCTGGGCAGGGTTGATTCGTTGCTATGAAATGGGGCTCCCTTTCTTCAAGAATCAGTTTTTAAGTGATGGCATTTTCGCTTTGGTATTCTTCAGCATCTTCGCACTGCTGGAATCGCGAATCTTCAACCAGGCTTCCAATCCAAGTGTTGCAAAGGCCAATGCTGTTCGTTAAAGCTCTACCAGCGAGTCGTCGTTTAATTGCTCCTGGTGTCGATTGGATGCATGGATTGCATTTTTATCAATCGTAGAAGAATCAATCCTGATTTCCTTCAGAATGGGCACTCGGACTACGAAGATATGTGCTACCGAAATCTGCGGATCGAGTCGCACGTAGTTTTTTGGCCCCTTCCAGTTCCACGATTGATTGGTTATCAGATCATGCACCAGAAATGTCTGATCGCTCTTTAATCCCAAGTACTGCATATCGAGTTCAACGAATCCCTCGTGAGGGTGCAAGGGGTCAAGATTGACCACGACTATGATGCGATCACTAAAGTCGCTGGTTGATTTACTGAAACAGAATAAGTGCTTATTATCCACTTCATGCAGTTTCAGGTTGCGGAATTGCTGCAAGGCAGGATGTGTACGCCTGGCCTGGTTAATCAGTTTGATTAGGGGTTTCAAGCTGCCTGCCATGTTCACAGGTCGCTGTTTGATTTCGTACTTTTCCGAATCGTGATATTCTTCACTACCCTCTTGAACGGGTTTGTTCTCGTAAAATTCAAAACCGCTGTACATTCCATAAAGTGGTGACAACAGGCTTGCCAGAATGAAGCGAACTGCAAAAGATCCTTTGCCTCCCTTTTGCAGATAGGCATGCAGGATATCCGGTGTGTTAACGAAAAAGTTTGGCCTGAAATATTCAACCATTTCGGTCGTTGTCAATTCAGTCAGGTATTCTGCCAGCTCCGTCCTGGTATTTTTCCAAGTGAAATAGGTGTAACTCTGGCCAAAACCGATTTTAGCCAGTTCTTTCATCATGGCAGGCCTGGTGAAAGCCTCGGAAAGGAACACCACATCTGGATGTTTGCGTTTGACCTGATTGATCAACCATTCCCACATGCCAACCGGCTTGGTATGAGGATTATCAACACGAAACAATCGGACACCTTGATCGACCCAGAACTGAACGATGCGAAGTATTTCCTGCCAGAGTGCAGGCCAATCGGGGGTATCAAAATTCAGAGGGAAGACATCCTGATATTTCTTGGGCGGGTTTTCTGCGTAAGCAATGGTGCCATCAGGTCTGTGTTTGAACCACTGCGGGCATTCCTGAACATAGGGATGATCAGGAGAACAATTCAGTGCAAAATCAAGTGCGATTTCTATCTGATGTGCCTGGGCAACCCCCATGAGCATGCGAAAATCATCCAGCGTTCCTAAGGCCGGTTCGATTGCATCGTGACCGCCCTGCCAGTTTCCGATTGCCCAGGGAGAACCCACATCGTCGGGCTCAGCATCAGGTGAGTTATTCTTCCCTTTTCGATTGGTCAGCCCAATGGGATGAATAGGTGGCAGGTAAACTACATCAAACCCCATTTCACGCAGTTCAGGCAATCGACGCAAAACATCACGCAACGTGCCATGCTTGCCGGGAATCAGCGATTGTGATCGCGGAAATAATTCATACCAGGCCCCGAAGCCGGCATACACCGGATCAACTTCAATGAGAAAAACCTGGCGGGTTGATACCATTCTTGCATGATCAGGATATGCCTGGCTGATTTCGGTAAAGACTGGGTTTAGCGCTACCGCAATGGATTCTTCAAAGGAATGGTGCGGATCACCCAGGAGAAGTGCTGCCTGCATCAACGGAACACGCGGTGCGCCACGAGGCACCCTGTCAGCAAGATCACGCAACAAGGTTGCACCTTCCTGAAAATCCACACGTAGTTGATAATCGCCTGCCTTCCATTTTCGACGTACCAGATCCTGCCAGGTGGCAAATACATCTGTCCAGGCGACCAGCGAGAATTGATACGTTCCAAGCTGATCAACAATGAAATGACCTTGCCACAGATCATTACCAAGATTTTTCAACGTAGCATGTTTGTATTCACGAGTTGCCTCATGATGATACCGGATAGCTGCCCCAATGACATCCGTACCATCACGGAAGATTGTCGCTTTAATATCTACAGCATCACCGAGCAAACGCTTGACGGGATACTTTCCACCATCGACCGAAGGCTGCACATCTGCAAAACGAATGCGATCTTCATTCAGCCGCTGCATCGTCGGCGTTGCTGACAAATGAATCATTCTGACCTCAGAGTATTGCTCGCTATTGAATCTGATTTTATCTTGTGGGCACGACAGGGATAAGTGGAATATCATACATCTGACATATTTATCAAAACCACCGTCGTTACTTCTGCCCGACGCCATTATGAGAACAGTTGATACTCATCGAATGGCTCACTTTACCTGGTATGGATTGTGGGAAAATATCGGACAGCGCGCACTTCCAAATCGCTTATCAAGAATTTTGTGGCGATGGATGAATGCACAGCGATGGTTCCTGGAAAAGCACGTTGTTTCAGGCACTGTCCGCGTTCACAACGTTTTTCCAGTTGAAGTCGAAAATCAACTCGTCTGGTGGTATCTGTATGAATCACCCACAGCCGATGGGCGCTATTACCAACTGCCACTGGTGTTGTTGCCTGATGCAGCGATTTGCCAGAGCAAGCCTATTGCACAATGGAAAGGTGCTCAAGCTGGTTACCTATATGATGCCTGGTCTTGGCCTGCATTTTCGAGATGGTTTTTCGATCGACTTGCAAGTGATGCCACTCCATCTGATCCCGATCTGCAGACATGGCGGAATGTATCCTTGAATAAAGTGGATCGGGTTCAACTGCATCATTCCGAACAAAGCAACACCTCTATTCAGCTTGGCGATCAGTATTTCATGAAGGCGATTCGTATTGTTCAGTCTGGCGTACAACCCGAAGAAGAAATGGGCCAGGAACTGACGGCCAGGAAGTTCAAGCATTCCATCCCGTTACTGGCAGGCGCATCCATCGCAGTTCAAAATGGATTTGCAAACGTCTCGTTGGTTTCACCATTGGTACCGAATCAGGGAAATGGCTGGGAGTGGTTACTGGAAGAATTGCAGAAATATTCTAAACCCCATGACTGCATGGCTTCATTGAATCTTTTGGGAGAGCGAACCGCCGAATTACATCAATGCCTCAGTTTGCCAACAGACAATCCATCATTCTCAACTGAAAGCTACACTCAGGAGCAAGCGGCTTTTCGTATAGAACAACTCACCCTTAACCTGCAGAATACTGTTCGGATACTAAGTCATTTTCGTACTACTGATCAAAAGACCAAAGTATTGGTTGCTGATTTTAAGCAGCTTGCTGGGTGCGCATTATTACGGCCATTCAACATTCCAACTCATACGAACCTGACTATCCAGCGAATTCACGGCGATTATCATCTGGGTCAGGTACTACGAACCGATAACGACTGGCTCATCATTGATTTCGAAGGAGAACCACTTCGTTCTCTTGCTGAACGTCGAAGTAAAGATTTACAATGGCGCGATGTAGCGGGAATGCTTCGGTCAATCGATTACGCCATTAACTATTCGACGATGAAAAATGGTACAGCAGTTGATGCTGCAATAGCTCAACAACTCAGTAATGCATTTCTTGATGGTTACCAGAAAGCCATGGATCCAAAACAACAGGCAGCCATGATTGCATGGCTGCCTGTTCTGTTATTGGAGAAAGCACTCTATGAAATCGAATACGAACTGATTTCTCGTCCCGATTGGCTTAGTGTTCCACTGCAAGGCGCCAATCAACTGCTCCGTGCATTTTCATGAGTGATTCGATCGCCCGGCCAGAGTAATACCAGTTTCGGCCAGTTCGTAGTGTAGCCTCGCGTTGACAGCCAGTGGCAGCCACTGACAAGTAAGGCAATCAAAGACAGCAGCATGCCGAGTTTGAACCAGCCATGCCGTTGCAGCCATTGCATGGGGACCATATCAGCAGAAGTTACTTTCTCGATGCCTTCCGTTTTTAGTTTCAGTGCCATCAGCATGGTATCGTTGGCTTTGTCACTCCAGGCAGCCTGTTCCAGCGAGAAAGAGAAAAACAACCAGTATGCTATAAAAGCCAATGTAGTAATAATCAGGAGTATGCTGACAATGGTATCCTGATGACTTGCCAGCTTTTGAATGGTGGGTTTGTAGTTTTGTACCACGGGTGAGGTGACATAGCGGTCAACCAGTTGAACCATCAGCAAGAGGAACCCTGCCAGGCAGGCGAAGAATGCCAGAATCATCAGCGGTGCACTGGAGAGTGATTTCACCATCAAATCAGTTTCAGGCGTTTTGGATGCATATCCGAAAGCAACACCCATACCGCTTTGTTCCGCCAATGTGATATTCCCCATGTAGATACCTACCCAGGGGAAAAAGAAGAGAATGAAAAGCACAAAGAGAATTCCCAATCCGAATCCATTGAAAAACGCTTCAGGAAGTGGTTTTTGCAGAATGCGTTTCAGGAAACCAGTTGCTTTGCCAGCAACCGAAGCAGTATTCTGATTTGCTGCGGGTGGCACAGGCGGTACCGTGCTCGCTGATGGCGGTGTCCAGGCGGTGGTGTTTCCCAAGGGATCAGGCGTGACCGGTGCAGGTGGCGGTGGTGGCAACGGAGCAGGTGTTGCTGGCGACGGTGGCTCCACTGCTTTCGGTGGCGTAGTGCCAGCACTTGCGAAGGGCACGGTTAACGGTCCCTGGCACAGGGTACATTGCGTCGTCTGTCCAGCTAATGACTCGCTGATTTCTATTACTTTGGCACAATGGGGACACACCAGTTTCATCACGGTCTCCCTTTGAATTAATCCCGAGCGAGCGTTTCCCGCCTGACCCGGATTGGAAAATGAAGTTCATGCAGATCATTCTCTGTCTCATCGTAATAATAAGATACAGAGAACAATCCATTTCCAGACAATTACCTACAGGTTTACGTCATGCAGTCGCTTCAAGCCATTATCTCTGCACCCTTTCAAACTGCTGTTCGTAGTGTCACGCTGGAGTTGCCACAAAGCAATCAGATATTGGTAGAAACTGCCTATTCCGTCATCAGTGCAGGTACCGAATTGGCCGTTTATACGGGTAAACATCAGTGGCTGCTGGATCCTCGCATGACGGACTGGAAGTTCCCCTTTAAACCGGGTTACAGTGCTGCAGGAGTTATTCGAGCCGTTGGCTCAGATATTTCAGGTCTGAAGGCTGGAGATCGCATTGCCTACCCCGGTAATCATGCTTCTGCTGAACTTCTGACTCTTGGCCATGAGCGTGGCCGGTGGTGGAAACTGCCTGACAATCTGGATTTCCAGACCGCTGCCTGGTCGTGTGTGGCGCGTTATGGCATGGGGGGAAGTATTCGCGCAGGTTTAACTCTGGGTCGCTCTGCAGCAGTCATGGGGCTGGGTGTTATTGGTCAATGGACATTGCGATGTCTGAAAGCTGCTGGAGCATTTCCAGTCATTGGCATTGATGCAGTAAAAATGCGCCGTGATGCAGCCATGCAGGGTGGAGCTGATGCTGTTATTGATCCTTCACAAGGAAATGTGTTACCAACTTTGCAATCGATCACCGGCCTTCGAGGAGCAGAAATTGTTGCCGATGCCACTGGTGTGCCTGATGTCATTCCGCAAGCCATGAGCCTGGCTTGCGATGCCGGGCAGGTGATAATCGTGGGCAGTCCACGAGGCAAGGTCAACGACGTCAATTTCTACGACGATCTTCATCGCCGTTACATCGAAGTAACCGGGGCGCACGGCAACATGTTATTTGAACCATCCCACCACAGACTGGCAGGCGCGTGGAATATTGATAAGGCAGAAAACTGGTTATTGGCCAGCATGGCGCAAAAACGCATTACCACCAATGGGCTGATCACTCACGAAATTACACCGGAAGAACTGGGCAAGGCCTATGATGGATTGCTCAATAATAAGCAGGAATATCTTGGTGTGGGCGTTCGTTGGAATCTGAGCCTTTAACCCAACGGTAAATGGTCTTTCCCGGGTAACTGCACCGGGGCAGAACTGGCCGCACCGCCCTGCACTGTTGTCATAAAGTCTTTTGAACCAATTGGTGTTGGCAATGCATATTGCTCACCGTACATGAAACCACATCTGCCTCCCAGATAGGCATTGTGAGCTTTGAGGAAGTGCTCCAGTTTCTTCAATCGCGGCTCGTCAAACTGGGAACCGTAGCAGCGAATAGATGCCAGTTTCTTTTCATAGACATCACTGACATCAAGTATAAAGCTGCCATGCCATTGCCGTTGTTCAGCATCAAAGGGGATCACTGCATATACAAGGTGTGGAACACGGTACGGCGAAGTGCCAGCAAATCGATCATCCCATTTGGTCAATTGCGAATAAAAGCGTGAGGCTTCCACCAGCATGTGACCCTGGTGATGGTCAGGAGAAGCTGCTGGAGTTCTTCCTGCCATCACGATAACTACCGATGGTCGTAGTTTTCGAAACGCCGTACCAAGGGCAAAACGATTTTCCGGACTGTCCATCAACACACGGTTCGGCAAGTTGAGATTAAACCGATACGGAACACCTAAGGCTACTCTGGCTGCTTCAGCTTCCTGCTGCCGCAATTCAAACGTGCCCCGCGGCGTTGGTTCACCTGAGGTCAAGTCAAGCATGGCAACGGTTTTGCCCTGCTGAACCAGCTTGGCCAACGCTCCGCCACAGGTTATTTCAAGATCATCCGGATGCGGCGCCACTGCAAGAACATCAATTGACTGAGGAGCATGATCAGGAATCATATGTGGTGTGCCTTAATGGCTGGGATTGTTACAACTGGTAATTAACCGGGAGGCCACGCGAGATCGCGTCCACCCAGCAGGTGCATATGAAGATGAGGCACGGTTTGGCCTGCCTGCTCTTTGCAATTCAGCACCAGGCGATAACCTTCTGTTAGATTTAATTGCCTGGCCAGTTTTTGTGCTACCAGGTGGAGATGCCCCAAGGTTGCTTGATCTTCCACGCCGATGTCATCATGTGTTCTGATGACCTTTTTGGGAATGATCAATACATGGACAGGTGCCTGGGCGTTGATGTCATGAAACGCCAGGCTGATATCATCTTCATGAATAATCTTGGCAGGTATTTCTCGATTAATAATCTTCTGGAAGATATTTACTGGAAGCACATGCAAGCTCCTGTCATAAAACACCTGCTGACAATGTACAGCACCGCATCGATTCTTCCAGCACAAGGATGAGCATGACCTGGTACATGGGAATTGACGAAGCAGGCTATGGGCCCAATCTTGGTCCGTTTGTGATGTCATCTGCCATGTTCTCGGTGCCGGATGGCGTCACGAACGATTTATGGAAAGCCATGCAACCGGCTGTACGCAAAGCTAACCAGAAAGCGGATGGCAGGCTGGTAGTAGATGATTCCAAACAGGTCTATTCACCCAGTGTTGGAATTGGTGTGCTCGAAAAGAACATCTGGCCTTTTATTCAACTTAAAGATAATCAGACATTGGATTTCTCCCAACTATGGGAGTCGGTATGCATCAGCACGCTTCAATCAGTTCAACATGAACCTTATCTTCAATTATCGCAAACATTGCCCTTTGGAGCCGTAAGTGTATCCAGCCAGGCTTTACTGCAAGGCACTCTGGCACAACTTGGAATCAAACTTGAGCAGTTGCAAAGCTGCGTCGTCATGCCCAGGCAGTTTAATCAACTCACGAAAGAGTTTGATTCCAAGGCCGCTGTGCCTTTAACGTGCATCAGTGAATTACTTGCCAAATTGCCTGCAAATAAACCGGTGCAGATTACCATTGATCGCCTGGGGGGCAGGCAGCACTATTTGAACCAAATCAGGCTGTGGTTTCCGAACAGCAAACTGGCCATCATTTCTGAAACAACCCAATGCAGTCGCTATCAGGTTGATGATCGTATCACGATTCAGTTCATGGTGCAGGCAGATCAACAGAGCTTTTCTGTCGCTCTGGCCTCCATGCTCAGCAAATATTGGCGTGAGTTGATGATGATGCAATTCAATGCCTGGTTTGTTGCTCTGTTACCCAATCTCAAGCCGACAGCAGGCTATCCAGTCGACGCTACTCGATTCTGGAATGACATTGAACCTATACGCAAAAGTCATCAATTCATTGTCAACGACTGGTGGCGTGAACGCTAATCGCTTTTTCATTCAAAGACTTACTCTCATACTTCCCTTGTTCAACACTCTGATCGCGCATACGATTTCAGGAAGGGACGATTCTCCTCTCCCGCCTGAATTCCCACCCGCAAAGGTTGTGACATGCGCGTTTCTGTCATACTCAGCATCTTCTTCCTGACCAGTTTCTCATTCGCTGAAGATTGGACCCACTGGCGTGGTCCAACCATGAATGGCGTTGGAGCTGACAAGGATTTGCCCGATGATTGGAACCCCAAAGGGAAAAACGTCATCTGGACGCAACCGGTTGGAAGCCGTTCTGCACCGGTGGTCAGCCGAGGCAAGGTGTACCTCATTGGCAGCGTGAATCCTGATAAAGTCAATGAACAGGAGCGAGTAACCTGCATGGATGCAGAGACGGGTAAGATTTTGTGGGAGCACCGTTTCAACGTCTTCCTGACTGACATTGTAACCAACCGCGTTGGCTGGGCTGTGCCTTGTGCTGATGCTGAAACTGGAAATGTTTATACTCACGGGACTCAGGGACTGCTCACCTGCTTCAGTGAAGACGGAAAGATCGTCTGGCAACACTCGCTAACCGAAGAATATGGCCGCGTCAGCGGTTATGGTGGAAGAACTTCATCACCCACGGTGATTGATGACCTGGTGATTATCCACATGGTTCAATCAAGCTGGGGTGATAATGGTCGCGGTGGATTTCGTTTTGCTGCATTCGACAAGAAGACTGGAGTTCCTCGCTGGTGGTCAGAACCAGGTGGCCCACCTGCCGATACCACATACTCGGTACCCATTGCCGTAGTTGTCAACGGCACGAAACTCGTTGTTGCCGGAGGTGGCGATGGTGGCATACATGCATTGAAGGCAGCGACGGGTGAAAAAGTATGGACCATGCCTTTGACACCACGTGGAGTTAATGTTTCTCCCGTGGCAGACCATGCCAAGGGTTATGTTTATTTCTGCCAGAGCGAAGAGAATTTCGGTACCAATGTTCAAGGCACCGTCTTATGTGTTGATGCTTCCAAAACCGAAGCTGATGGCAAACCCAGGATCGTTTGGAAAAAGACTGGTATTCTTTCCGGTTTTGGCTCACCAGTCCTCCATGATGGCAGGCTCTATGTAGTCGATAACCTTGCCAAACTCATTTGCCTGGATGCTGCTACTGGGAATGAAATTTTCCAACACAAGTACGGCCGTAACACCAAGGGTTCGCCACTTCTGGTTGATGGCAAGTTTTATGTAGGTGAAGTAAGCTCTACCTGGCATTGTTTCCGTCTGGGTAAAGATAAATGCGAAAAGCTCAGTTCAACCCGCATTCCAGCTGGACCAGGTGGAACCCTGGTGGAAGTAAACAGTACTCCAGCGGTTTCCAATGGCCGGTTGTACTTTGCCGATACCGATAACATTTATTGTGTTGGCAAGTCGCGTGAGAAGCCCCCGGTAACGCCTGCCACTCCAGATCCTACAGCACAGACGCCTAAGCCCACTCCAGGACCAGCGACCTATGCACTGGTTACGCCGGGTGATATTACCGTTCATCCCGGACAAAAGTTCAATGTGAAAGTCAGACTATATGACTCACATGGCATATTTATTGGCGAGCAGAACGCTGATGAATGGACGTTGCCTACTGCTCCACCACCACCGAACAGCCCACCAAATGCTGCTCCGATTCCAGCACTCATGGCATCGGTTTCCAAAGATGGCGAAGTGATAGTTTCTCCATCGGTCAAGGCACAATCAGGCGTGGTTCAAGCCAGCATCAAAGTTGGCGACAAAGTGCTGACTGCCAAAGGCCGCGTGCGAGTTGCTCCTGTTTTGCCTTTCGAGGAAGATTTCGAGCAGGTTGATCTAGACCGTATTCCCACCGGCTGGATCAATCTGGCAGGTAAATTCAGAACACTGGCATTGCCTGATGGCACTCGCGTCATGAAGAAACTGGCGAATAATGCCAACCCATTGCTGGCCCGTGCCTATGGCTATATTGGACTGCCCGAAATGAGCGACTACACCATCTCGGCAGACATCATGGGAACAGCTAAAGAAGAAAACAAAGTAGTCAATATGCCTGATATGGGCCTTGCCAATTGCCGCTATTCCCTGACGATCGATGGCACCAAACAGAAACTGCAATTACGCTCGTGGGAAGCACGACGACGTGTTGAAACCATCATGGATTTCACCTGCAAGCCTGGGCAATGGTACAGCTTCAAGTTCAAGGTTTCCCAACAGGGCGATAAGGCAATCTGTGAAGGTAAGGTTTGGCCCAAGAACATGCCTGAACCAGCCGAATGGACGATCCGCCTGGAAGACCCCAGTCCGAATCGCAACGGTGCACCGGCGCTGTATGCCTATTCCACTGCTATTCCTACTAGTGGCCAGGGCGTCGGCACTGAAACTTTCTTCGACAATGTCAAAGTCGTTCCTAACTCGGTCAGTTCTACCAAACCATAAGTTAAACCATCTGCTCTCCTGCAGATGTTGATTCAGAGGATCTGTTTTATGCTGCGTAAGCTACTCATTAGTACATCATGTCTGGCTGTGTTGGGCATCAGTCTGGCTGAAGACAGTGCACCCAAAAAGCCGGGAAGCGATTTCAGCTTTGCTCCGAAAAGCTGGCCGATGTATGGCGGCACACCTGACCGAAACATGGTGAATCACATCGACAAGGGTATCCCTGCCGAATGGGATGTTGATAAGAACAAGAATGTACTCTGGTTTGCTGAACTGGGTTCGCAATCGTACGGCAATCCGGTAATTTCAGGGGGCAAGGTTTTCCTAGGCACCAACAATGGCAATCCTCGCGATCCGGCTATCAAAGGTGACCGTGGCAACCTCATGTGCTTCCGTACCAGCGATGGTCGTTTCCTCTGGCAGATTGTCCACGACAAACTGCCTGCTGGCCGCGTCAACGATTGGATGGAACAAGGTGTCTGCTCTTCACCGCTGGTGGAAGGCGACAAAGTCTATTATGTCAGCAATCGTGGCGAAGTAATATGTGCCACAACAGAGGGATTAAGTGCAGGCAACGTCGGCGTGAAGGACGAGCAATACAAAGGCGTCGAGCACGGCGATATTGTCTGGCGACTCGACATGATGAAGGAATTGGCAGTTTTTCAGCATAACATGGCATCGTGTTCACCACTGCTGGCGGGTGATATCCTCATGATCATTACCGGCAATGGTCATGATGAATCCCATGAGAACATTCCCTCGCCACAAGCCCCAAGCTTTCTGGGCATTGATAAAAAGACAGGCAAAGTCATCTGGTCGAGCAATCTGCCTGGCGACAAGATTCTGCATGGCCAATGGTCCAATCCCTGTTATGCCGTCATCGGCGGTGTGCCGCAGGTCATTTTCTGTGGTGGCGACAGTTGGATGTATGCATTTGATCCGACCAACGGCAAACTGCTATGGAAGTTCGATTGCAATCCCAAGAACACTGTGTACAAACTGGGTGGCAAAGGAACCAAGAATGAGATCATTGGAACACCGGTTGTCTACGAAGGCAAAGTTTATCTGGCTATCGGCCAGGACCCTGAACATGGCGACGGCGTAGGCCATATGTGGTGCATTGATCCCGCAGGTAAGACTGGCGATATTTCTCCTAAAAATGATAATTTCGACCCCAAAGCGCCAGAGAACAAAGGCAGCGGCCTGGTCTGGCATTATGGTGGCACGAAAGAAGATGGTGAACTCAAATGGCATCGCAGCATGTCAACTGCCGCAGTGCATAACGGGTTGATGTACATCTGCACGCTGCATGGCTTCGTCAGTTGTTTTGATGCCAACACCGGCCAGCACTACTGGACACACGATACCCTGAGCAACATCTGGGGATCGTGCTATGTGGTGGATGGCAAAGTGTATGTTGGCACCGAAGAAGGGGACATTCTCGTTTTCGCAGAGGGCAAGGAACTGAAACTCCTTTCCAAGAATGACATGAAAGGCTCAGTGCTGAGTACCCCTGTTGTTGCCGATGGCGTTCTCTATGTAATGACCAAAAACAGGCTGTACGCCATCAAGCAGAAGTAGACTTTAACAACAATTAAACGAGCCAGGACGATTCTGATTGTCTTGGCTCTTTTTTTACGTCATGATACTAGTCTTGCCTTGCCTCCCTTTAACCTCAGCGCTTTGAAAACCTATGCATCGATATCTCTGGCCTTGCATTGTTGTTGCCATCCCCTTATATCTCAATGCACAAGAGCCACCTCTGGTAGCCAATACTGAGGCCAAGTCGCCTGAAGAAGAAAAGAAACTCTTCAAGTTGCCGCCAGGCTTTGAAGCTCAACTGGTAGCCAGCGAACCCGATATTGCCAAGCCCATGAACTTGGCGTTTGATGCCAAGGGAAGACTCTGGGTTACTTCCTCACTGGAATACCCGTTCCCGGCACAAGGGCGAGTTGGGCGAGACATGGTTCATGTTCTCGAAGACATTGCACCCGATGGCAAAGCCCGGAAAATTCACACCTTTGCCAAAGATCTGAACATCCCCATGGGCGTTCTGCCACAGAAAGATGGAGCGCTGGTTTTCAGCATTAACAGCCTGGATTTTTTCCAGGGTCCAGTCACATCTCTTTATCAAAGCAGGAAGAAACTGTACGGTGGCTTCGGCTTTCGCGATACCCACGGCATGATCAACAGTTTCACCATGGGTTACGACGGCTGGGTTTATGCCTGCCATGGCTATGCTAATGATTCTGCAACCCAGGGCAGCGATGGCCAGGTACTCAAAATGAATTCAGGCAACGTCTTTCGTTTTAAAACGGATGGAAGCCATGCAGAGATTTATACCAAAGGCCAGGTGAATCCGTTTGGACTCTGCTTTGACGCGATGGGCAACCTCTACAGCGCTGATTGTCATACTAAACCTATGACACAACTGATTCGCGGCACCTGTTACGACAGTTTTGGCAAACCTCACGATGGGTTGGGCTATGGTCCCAACATGATGGGGCATCTGCACGATTCCACCGGCCTTTGCGGCATTATTTATTACGATGCTGATGCTTACCCCAAGGCTTACCGGGATACCATGTTCGTCTGCAATGTGGTGACCTGCCGTATCAATCACGACAAACTGGAATTCAAAGGCTCAACGCCTGTCGCAGTTATACAACCCGATTTCATTACCAGTGATGATCCCTGGTATCGACCGGTGTACATGACCATAGGTCCTGATGGCTGCATCTACATTGCAGATTTTTACAATCGCATCATCGGGCATTATGAAGTACCCCTGACACATCCTGGTCGTGACCGTACCCGTGGGCGAATCTGGCGCATCGTTTACAAGGGCGATGATGCAAAGGCAACGCCAGCGCCCGAAGGTGGCAACCTGCTGGAAAGAAGTGCTAACACTGTTTTGGAAGCCTTCTCCCATCCTAATATCGCTATTCGCATGCAGGCACTGAACGTGGCAGTTGAACGTGGAAAGGAAAACGCATCAGCGTTCAAGCGATTGGGCTTTAAGCCACGAAACCCAGATGAACATGCCATATACCTCTGGGCTCAGCATCGATTAAGGGCACTCGAAAAGGATGAACTGCACAAGGCATTGTCGGAAGGTGATGCGAAAGTGCAGACACATGCTTTGCGAATGATGGCCGAGAATGCTGATCTTAGCGAAAGTGAATTGAAATTGGTTGTTTCCAAACTGAAAGCCGATTCCCCATTTGTACAGCGGCAGGCAGCGGAAACACTTGGACTGCAATCACACTACCATGAAGAAATTCTGCAAGCCCTGTTGAATGCTCGCCAGGCGGCATCAAAAGAAGACACGCATCTGATCCATACCATCCGTATTGCTCTCCGCAACATGCTTGCCCGAATTCCGCAGGAGAGCATCGCTGGACTCTCGCCACCAGATACTCAGCAACTGCGGGACATCACATTAGGAATCGCCAGTGCAACGGGTGGCAAACTGGCGTTACAGTGTCTTCAGCAAGCCAGCGATTGGTCAAATCTTCTCCCACCTTTGGCAGCACACGCATCTCGCTACGCATCCGACCATAGTACCGACATTCATAAACTTGGTAAACGCTATGGATCACAACTGCCGCAGTACACTGCCTTTCTGCAAGCAGAGATTCAGGGGCTGCGTGAAGCAGGTAAACCCATACCGGGCGAAATCAGGTATGATGCCCAGAAATTTGTAACTAGTCTGTGTCAACATACTGAGCCGGGCATGGTGCAATTAGGCATTGATCTATGCACCAACGCCAGGCTGACTGATCAGTTTGACACACTGGCGAATGTCGTACAGCAAGCCAAGTTACCTGCAGCTCAGCGTTCTGCAGCAGTCAATGCCCTTTCCGCGCTGGATGCTAGCAAGGCTGAATCACTTCTGATTGCTTATATCACACAAACCGATTTACCTGCCGAAGTGCGTGAGAAGGCAGCCAGCCTGGCTGCCGGGCTGAACAAACCTGCGGTGCGTGAACAGTTGTTTGCAGCACTTCTCGTGGTACCCAGCAGGCTGGCCAATGTCATTGCCTACACACTGGCCAACACTCCACCAGGTGCTGACGCTCTTTTGCAGGTTGTTGAGAAAGGCAAAGTTCCGCCAGCTATCCTGCTGACTACTTCAGTGCAGTCCCGCATTATGAATCACAACCGTCAGGATTTTCGTGAACGCTACGCCAGGCTGACTCAGGGGCTGCCACCGGCAGATATCAAGCTGGCCGAACTTGTTGCCCAGCGTAGCAGCCAATTTACAACCAGCAAACCAAACGCTACGCGTGGCGCAGCATTATTCAAACAGCATTGCTTCAACTGTCATCAGCTTGCCAATGAAGGCGCCAAAGTAGGCCCGCAACTCGATGGCGTGGGTATTCGCGGTGTTGAGCGACTGCTGGAAGATATTCTTGACCCTAACCGCAATGTCGATCAGGCCTTCCGGGCAACCGTGGTTGTGCTGAAAGATGGCAGAACACTCAACGGTCTTAAAGTACGCGAAGAAGGCAACATTGTCGTCATGGTTGATGCACAAGGCAAGGAACAGAAATTTGACAAGAACGACGTGGAGGAAAGCAAGATCACTAATCTTTCACCCATGCCTGCCACTTTTGATACGCAACTGAAGCCGGAAGAACTCAATGATCTTCTGGCGTATCTGCTCTCACAACGCGTGGCTAAATAGCAATGGTTATTCAGTAACGGCAACTGGTACTGTCAGGCTTGCTGTACGTGCATTATGCTTGTCCACTGCCTTGAAGACAACTTGATACTTTCCAGCCTTATCCAGGGGTAAGTCAAAACGGAGTTGGAGCGGTTCATTGGTGCTGACATCCGTGAAGGCGCTGGTTTGCGGCTTACCCAGTGTTTTGCCCTGGCTATCCTGAACTTCGAGAGTTATTTCGAGCGAACCGTTGCCGTCCTTACCTTTGCTGAGACCAACTGCATTCAGCGACATGGACATCACTTCTCCCACACAGCCTGTGCAGGGCGTTTCACTTTGCCCGAGCGGCCCGCGGCCAGTCTGTAATCGAATCAGGCCAAACCCGGCTGGAAGAACTTTATAGGCCTGTTCAACAGTTACGTTAGTCTTGGCAATCATGTCGCCCAATACTAGCTTGGCTTTGTAATTGCCGGCTGGTTGATCAAGAGGAATTGCCAGGCGAAATGCAAATCGGCTCGAACCACCAGCCATCACTCCCAGCCTGGCTGGGCTCATGCCATAATCTTCCGAGCCAATCAGTTTTCCGGTACTATCTTCCACCATCAGCTTGGCCGAAAATCGATAGCGTCCTTCTTCATCAAGCTTGAAACCTGCAACATCGAATGTGACGTGCATGACATCGCCTGGCAGGTAGCTGGCATCGGATCGAATCGGCCCCAGGTCAACCAGTGTTGGCCTGACTTTGCTGACCACCAGCTTGCCATCCGTTTGAGGCATTGCACACAACAGCAGACATACTACAGACCACATGACCAGGCTCCTGACAACGGGTTAGATGGTTTGTTGTATGAAGCTGAAGCCCCAAGAGAAAACGAGACAACCACATGGGCTGTCTCGTTTCTGGATGAACAACTTATCGGCAGCGGCCGCCTCGGCAGGTGCCGGAGTAGATCACTGTGCCGGTGGTTACCGGGGTCGTGGTGGTGGTAGTATTGCCTTCCACCTTGGTGGCTGGCTTGCTTTCGACAACCTGGCCGCAGCTTCCAGTGCTGCAGTTGCTGGCGGTGCCACAGGTGTTGTTGGTCGTGCAGCTTCCATCGCTGCAGCCACGAACACGACGGCCTCGGCGGCCACCTGCATCGGCATCGACTGTCAGCATACCTGCCACTGCCAAAGCGAGTGCAAAAACTTTCCAAGATTTCATGACATACTCCAACCTGTTCAACAAGGTGTTAATCAAACGGGGCCAACAGGGACTGCTCCCGCAGAGTTGGGCAGGATATCTGATAAACTGCGAATGGCTAGTGAACGAGGAAAGATGCGAAGTTTTTAACGATTGTATCGAATGAACATTGGCACAATTACCGATTATTTAACACTGAAAAAGCAATTATGCAACGATTTCATCATTTCAATATTGTTGCAATCTGGTTCAATGACTTTCGATGAATGTCTGGAACCTGTGCATCTAAAACAGGATGCCCCACCACCAGGAGCAGAAACGGACGTTCGAAGGCAGGTCGATTCAAAATCGCATTCAGGAACTTCATGGGGCTGGGTGTATGCGTTAAAGTTGCCAACCCGGCCTGATGCAGACAGGTGATCAGCATACCCACCGCGATACCAGTAGATTCTACTGCATAATAATGCTTGAGTTGCGATCCATCTTCCTTGAAGCCATAGGGTTGCACCATGCATGCAATCAGCCAGGGTGCGTCTTCCAGAAATGGTTTATTGCTATCGGTACCGAGTGGCTCCAAAGCAGCCAGCCATTCTGGTGGCGCCCGGTGAGCATAGAATTCCCGTTCCTCTTCCTCAGCAGCCAGGCGAATGGTTCGCTTGATATCGCGATTACTGATGGCCACAAAATGCCAGGGCTGCAGATTGGCCCCGCTGGGTGAGGTTCCAGCTGATCGGATTGCCGCTTCAATAACTGCCTGATCTACTGGCCGATTGCTGAAGTGCCTGACCGTACGCCGTTGATTCATTTGTTGATAAAAGAGTTCAGCACGCTGTAGCATTTCCGCATCAGAAAAAGACGGATGGTATGCCAAAGGAATTGTCACAGGCGGTTTCATTTATCACCTCAATTCATACATTTCAGGAAATCGGCCACCTGCAGCACCTCGTGCGCGCGCCTGTTTTTAAGGGGTTTTCATCGATGGATCGCTCTGCTTGACATTTTCATAGCTTCAACCATCGTGCACAGGAACATGTCTGGATTGGAGTCCTGACCCACTATTGGCCTACTGCAGCACCCCGCGCGCGCACCAGCCTGTCACATGGCAACTAAATGTAACTGAAAAATCGGCTGTCATCAGAATCAGGATAGCGTGTCCATCAACTCTATTAAATTTATACATTTGTATAGTAAATACAAGTGTACAAGTTTGAAAGCATTTTCAATTTTCCGATGGTTCCAGACATTGATATCCCTGAACCTGACCGGCGATTCGTGACGAACAACCAGTAGTGTGGCTTTTGATATTCATTTTCGTGAGGAACTTGTCATGTATCGATTGTTCATTGCCGGATGTTGTGCAGTCGCATTGATCGGCTGCAGCGGATCGAGTGGTTCGGTTCAAAAAGGCGCCGTCTCCACTACGTTGGGTGAGGGAATAGAACTGGTAGTTCTGAACCTTCCAGGCATGACATGAGGTGGCTGTGCCGCTTCGGTTCGAAGCGACCTGACCAAGGTAGAAGGCGTTAGCGACATACAGACCGATACCTCTACCCGTTTGTGCTCATTCCAATTGAAGAACAAGAATCTGGATCTGAAAGCCACACTGGATAAATTTGCCGAGACCAACACACATCTTGCAGGATGGAGCAAAGTGGAGAAGAAGTAGCAACCCATGCGAAATGAAAACGCAATCACTCGCCACCAGCTTGCCTGACTGGTGGCTCATTTTTATGCACAGTTATCTCTCAACACCTGATCGTTTTGCGTTTCTTATTCAGCGTACCACGCTTGATGGCTTTCTCAATGTACTCTGGGGCAAAGGGAACTTTGCAGGAAGTGTCGCCCATATCGACATAGACTTCACCGATTTTTCTGGCAGTCTCCTTGGCGAAGTCCGACAATTCCTTGATGTAGCTGCCTACTGCGATGATGAATCCGTTCATGACGTAGCGAACGCGATCAGGTTGTTTATTAATGGTGCGTTCAACCCGCTGCACGAGTTTTTTGAATTCCTTCAGATCGAGTTCTTCATCAGGTTTCACAGCTGCCAGGCCGCTGAGAGTTGCCCAACCTGAGGTGGCGATATCTTCTTTCTTGGAGTCGATCCACTGGAGCGCCAGTTCCCAGCCGTGATTGCCTTCTGCAGCAACCCAGGGGACGGTGTATTCACCAATCATGGGGTTCTTGGAATGTGTCACCCAACGTTGCAGATCTTTCTTCGTCATCTTCTGTTCATCAGCAATGAGGCCTGCCAGGTACATGGCATCACCAATGCCTGTGTCGAACAGATCCAGGGCAAGCTGGTAATCTTTCTTGATCTTCTTCTGATACTTTTTCAGTTCTTCGATTTTCACTCCGAAGTAGGGCTCCTGCATGCCATGCCGCATCATGATCTTCTTGTAGGCATCACTTCCCAGTGGCCGGAGTTGCTCGACAATTTCTACAGCAGTCATGGCGGAATATCCATTTTGTCGTGGGGTTATATCTGGTTTAATATTATGGAGAAACGTGGGTCATGATTGTATCGTGACAGGCCTTTGCAATCGCTCAACGCATTATCCACCATGACACGTTGAAAACGTGTCCCACGGATTAGACCATACCCCACCAGCGGCGGAGGATCCATTCGAGGAAGATGCATATCGCGAAGAGCATGAAGAGGATACCCTGGCGGCTGGTGTCGGGTTCCTGCCAGTCGGGGAAGCGGATGCGTTTCTCGTCCATATTCGCAGGGTCGTTTGCCATGTGTTCGATGACATCGCGTAAGCCACCGTGCAGGCGGAAGGTGCCCTGGGTGGATGTCGATATCTGTTCCAGCAAGGTATGGTTGGCAGCTTGATTCAGAGTTTCACTGTCGTCGCGGGTGGACATGAAACGTGCCTGTGCGGTACCGACTTCCTTGCCGTTGGCCCGTGCCGTGGCGATGACGGTGTATTCGCCAGGCTCATCGGTCTTCCAGAAAATGCCGCGCGACTTGGCATCCGCATCGCCTAGCGGAGCTACCGTGATGGACTCTTCTTCCTTATTAGGCTTGATGACACGGACGAAATAATCAGCACCCTCGATAGGCTTGATGGCATCTTTGGAACTGCCAGGGGTTACTTCACGTGCCTGCAGTGTGAAAGACATCTCCTTGCCCGCGAGCACACGCCGGGAAGCGAGTTCCAGAGACAGCCCCTGCCCCGTGGTTTCCTGCCGGGCGAGCCACAGGATGAGCTGCCGCCAGAAACGGAGATGCGCTTCAGTCGATTCGGAGAGTGGCAATTCGCCTGCAGGTGGTTGAGCCTGTTGCAATCCGCCACGCGGTGGACCGGGGCGCACCCAGCGCCAGGTGGTATCAACTGCCAATGCTGCAGTGCGCCCTTTGCCTACTTCCTGCACAGCTAGCAGCACTTCTTTACGATCCGATTCTGCCAGCAGAACTGCTCCCGATTTGAGTGAACCAACCTTGGAACCACCATCGAGTGGCGGCAGCTTGTTCCACCATTCACGATTGCGAGTCGGGTCGCTATCGAGTCGAATGGGAAACTGGAACAGCGGGTTTTCAGCAACCCTGAACTTGATTTCACGCTGGTTACCTACCGCGCCTTCCAGTTGCCCGCGCTGATTCATCTGCACCGGCAACAGATTTGCCAGAGGAGTTTTGTCCCAGCCACCATCAGCATAGCTATCCATGCCGCCAATCATCAGGAGCCCGGCTCCGCGTTCGGTGACAGCCTTGGCCATCAGGTCGAGAATGCCTGCACCATCACTCGAAACTCCTTCAAAACGGGAAGCTGGAACATCACCCAGAATGAATACATCGTAATTCTGCGTTTTGACCGCATTGAGAACATCCCGTTTCCATTCCATCGTGCCTGTGCCTGCCACGGTGGGTATCAAGCTGATGCGATCATCCCCCTTGAGAGCGCGTTTCAAGAACTTGGGTTCCCATGCTCTGTCTTTATCGATGTAGAGCACCGAGAGACCGTCTTTGTTCAGCGTCACATAGGTGGAAAGTTCGTTGTTCGATTCGCTGGCTTCGCCAGCAATGGGTTTCACGAAGATAGAAAAGCGGTAATCGCCGGGGGTATCGGGCAGGCGGCAGGCAGGGAATTCAACCCGCATCACTTCGCTGGGCTTGCGTGGTTTCATCTGCACCATGACAGGCTGACCAATGCGGTCGCCTTCCGCCACAGTGGCAACTTTGCCATCGATGAGCAGATAGACTTCGAGGTCCTGATTGGCGGCGCGGTTGGCCTGGATTTCGCCACGGACGATGAAACGGTCTTTCACACGGGCGGTTTTGTTGGCAAAGATATTCAGTGCAGCAATGTCGAACAATGAATCGCTGGCGCCTGGTCGCCCCAACGCGATGCTGTGCAATGGACAGCGGGATGATTCCAGCCGGGCAATGAGTGAATCAACGGTCGGCCGACCCAGGTTATCGCGACCATCCGTCAAAACGACGATGCCAAGCAGTTGCTCTCCCTGCCCCAGATCGACAGCCTTGTTCTTTTCCAGTGCCTGCTCGATGGCAGCAAGCAGGCCAGTGTTGCCACCATCCGGCTTGGTTTCAGGCGTCAATTCCTTCACAATGGAATCAAACGTCAGGGGCAACACTCTGAGCTGATAATCTTTTTCCCAGGTCTCGAGCGTACCTTTGAGATCGGTCCATTCCTTGAGTGCATTGAGCCAGCGGGAGTTGCCCTCCGGCTCGCCATCCTTGACCTGCATGCTACGAGAGGAATCGAGCAGTACGATGACCTTGCCCGGACGACGCAATTGTTCCTTATAAATCCAGACTGGCCTGAGCATGATGAATGCAGCTACCAGCAGTGCCAGCAATCGCAGACCGATAAGTGAGTAGCGGAGCCTGCGGGTTTTGGCATTGCTGCCGTTGTAGGTCCAAACGGTAAGCAGAACGATGACCACTGCTACTGCGAGCACCAGGGTAAGTGGCAGCACGGGTTCCAGCGTCGGCAACCAATCGGGGAGCGTAGGCATCATGGTGACACCTGCTCGGGTTGGTAGAAACGATTCGCCAGGTAATTTTCCCCTGCCAGCAGCAAGAGCAGCAGCAACATGAGATAGGGAAGCAGTTCACTTTGCGGTGAAAGACCGAGTGCATCTTTGACTAGCGTACTCAAGTCTTTCTCTTCACCGAGGGCAGCGACGCCATCCTTGCCGAAGAAGCGTTCCAATTCTTCACTGGCAGGCCGGTTCTGTACCAGTTGTGTTTCTGCAGGCTGCATGTTGACACTGAAACTGCGCGACCAGAGGCCACCTGTCGGATCAGAAACGAGATAATTTCCAGGCCGGTTGGCTTCAGGCAGAGTCAGTGCTTGCATGCCAGGCTGGATTTTTCCCGAGCCGGAGACGGGGCCTTTGAGGACATATTCCTGCACCTTGCTGTTGCGAGGGAGAAGGAATCGAACTTCTTCACCCAGTTTAAAGTTGCAAAGCTGCTCCCGTGCACCGATTACGTGGCTGACGCAGGTATGTGCCAGCCCGACATAAAGCCACCCCGCCTGGAAATTATTCCAGTCTTTCCAGTTGGGATCGTTCAGGAGTGAGTACATGGCAGTACCGAGCCAGACCACGCGTCCTGCTACCTTGTTGCGGTCGAAGATACGTTCGGCCCAGAGAGTTGGCAGAGTAGCTTCCTGCAACGGAGCAATGACATTGGTAACGCCGGCCACTGTTTCCAGATCCCAGTAACGAGTTACTTTGAAGGGGGAGATATCGCGTTGCCAGCGTTTGAAATTGCTGAGTGCCGGATGATCGTAGTTGCCTACCTCCAGCGAAGCACCTGGCGGAGGAAGAGTTTTCAGTTCGCCTGGTTTGCCGGGCATGAGTTCCAATGCCAGCGGAGTGTTGTAGGCTTTCTGATTAAGCCCCGGGCCTGGAACAATGACCAGTCCGCCGCCCACTTGAACATAGCGCTGCAGTATTTCCCACAGTTGCTGTGATGGATTGGCAACGCTGAAGAGACAGACTGCCTGGTAATCATCCGGGCTGAGGCCTGCGGGACATTCAGTTGGTTTCTTGATATCGCTAGTCATGGGAAGGATACGCAGGCTTTCCAGCGCCAGCTTCCAGTCGTAAGCCTGGGAAGGATCATCTGCGAGGATGAGCACACGCCGGGTGGGAGCAATCAGAGTGAAGTAGCGGGTGTTATCGGCATCCAGTGCATCTGGACTGGAGAGCACCACCCTGCCCTGTACCAGATTGTCTTTCACTTCGATGGGGTCGAACGTGACTGCTTTGGTTTCCAGCTTATTCTCACCACCGGTAAACGTGATGTTCTTTTTGCTGACTGGTTCAGGCTTGTTATCCAGGTAGAGGGATACTTCATTGTTCACCGCCAGATTCGTGGTCTGAATGGTAGCAACGATATTGAGCAGTTCTCGGGCTGGTACACCGAACCGCAAGTCTTCCATATTGGTGGCTGTAGAAACTGATGAAGGGCGAACCGCCAGGCCGGTGATGCAGAGGTTACGCGGTTCTGTAGCACCCAGATCGTTGTAGACGACGTTGAGCGTGCGGTTCAGCTTCGCTTCGATGCCCTGTTTCAAAGGCAACAGTGTGGTACCCACCACGTTGGCATCCCATGATGCATTGGAACGATCCGAAAAAACGCACAACAGCAAAGGCAGATTCGGGGCACTACGCTCCAGCAATCGCAAGGCATCTTCCATGGCAGCGGTGACAGGACGATTGCGCACTGCGATCTTTCGGTTTTCAATCAGCTTGACAGCTTCCCCCGGTGTGACAAACCGGCCTGTGGTGCTGTCTGCTGTATCAAAGATGGCTACTTCACTTCCACCAGGCAGGCTCTGCACATAGCTGAGGGCCTGTTCGCGAGCTTGATCGAGACGTGATTTCCCTTCGATTTTGTAATCCATGCTGGCACTGGTATCGAAGACGATCACGACGCCAAGCGGGTTGCCGACGGCCAGCGCACCAGGAAGATTGGTGGCGAGCGGCCGAGCCAGAGCCAGTGCCGCCAACAGAACAAGGGCCATGCGAAGGGCCAGCAGAAGCCAGTGGCGTAGACGCAGTTTTCGCAGATTGGTTTTGCGTTTGTTCTGAAGGAGTTCAAGTGCAGGGAACTGGAGCAGTTTCGGCTTCTTGCGCATCACCAGATGGATGATGATCGGCACTGCAACCAGCAGAGTACCAAGCAAAACCCAGGGGGATAGGAAAGCGATGTGCATGAGTTATTCTGATTCCGCAAGACTCAGTGACTGACAGCTTTTTCTCTGATTGAAGTGAATGCTGAAAACCTGCCCCAACGGGGCATGACAATTCAGCCCAGGGCAACGCCCTGGGTTAAGTAGTTCATATTCCAATCCAGCCCCAACGGGGCGAGATATCAGCCTAATCCCAAACATATCGCTCATCCCAACTTATACCATGTTTACTGCAAATGGTTCGAAACTCGTCCTCGTAAGACATGGCTCGGTGGTGTTCTTCCTGGTTTTCGATGTACCGATAGACAGTATCCTTCATTGATGAACTGACAGAAAACGCACCATAGCCATTTTGCCAGTGAAAGTCGAAATAATCTGGCCTTTGCTGCTTAAGCCATTTAGATGGTTCCGTCTTCACTTCCTGAATCAATTGTGCAACCGACCATTTTCTCGAAAGCATGCATAGAATATGAATGTGGTTTTCGGTCCCATTGATAATCAGAGTTGGCGAATCATTGTCGTTGAGAATGGTTGCCATGTATGCATGCAATCGCTTTCGCAATTCCACATCTTGCAGCCTGGCAGCACGGTGCTTCGTGCTGAAGATAATGTGCAACAAGACTTGTGAAAGCGATTGAGGCATCTGTTGTCTCGCCCCGTTGGGGCTTCTGTTCCTTTTCTGTCTTCACCCAGGGCGTTGCCCTGGGCTAAGCTGTCACGCCCCGTTGGGGCATAAATACAAAACCGTCAACCCTGGTTCTTCATCCCCCTAACCCTCTCCCCAGAGGGGAGAGGGGGCTTCACTCAAAATCGTCTTTGTCGATTTATCAAATACTCCGTTAATGCCTTGTCGAAACCCATGCTGGTATCGACAGGCACGTAGTCGATGTTTGCTTTGAAGCAATCGCTTTTGTACTGATCACGAAAGCGATCCAGTTCTTTGAGGTATTCGCCCCGAATGCCGTCCGCATCGTAGGTTTCTTTCTCCATCGATTCCGGCTCTTCGAAGATGATCAGATCCTTAAAGGGAAATTTCACTTCCGCTTCGTCCATCACATGGAACAGAATCACTTCATTGCCCCGATGACGAAGGTGATGCAGGCTGTGCATCACTTTTACCGGATCGCTACGCAACAGATCGGTGAAGAGAATCACCAGGCTCTTGGTGCGAATCATGGAGGCGAGTTGATGCAGGCTTGCAGCTAAATCTGTGGTACCTGTTGGTTTCAGCCCTGCCAACACGCCTAAAATCGTGCCCAATTGTGAACGTCGGCTTTTGGGCGGAAGAAATGTACGAATCACGGTATCAAAGGTGACCAGACCGACAGGATCCTGCTGATGAATCATCAGGTAGCCCAGAGCTGCTGCCAGGCTGATGGAGTATTCAAACTTGGTCAGCTCCTGCCGAAAGGTGTAGTTCATCGAAGCAGACAAATCCATCACCAGGTAGCCACTCAGGTTGGTTTCCGCACGAAACTTCTTGATGTAATACTTGTCAGTCTTGGCGAAGACGTTCCAATCGATTTCCTTGGGATCGTCGCCGGGAACATATTTGCGGTGTTCAGAAAATTCGACACTGAAACCCTGGTAAGGACTGGCGTGCAAGCCGGTTAGAAAGCCTTCCACAATAAACTTGGCCCGCAAGTCCAGTCGGGCGACTTGCCTGATCACTTCGGGACGGAGATATTTTTCGGCAGTAGCCATCAGAGAGCTTTCAGCTATCGGCTGACAGCTAACAGCTGACAGCTTTACTTGAAATCAACTTACTTCTTCATCTTGGTGAACTTGGGCACCTCGGGTTCGGGAACAGATTTGAGCAGCATCTCGACCAGGTCATCAGGAGCTTTGCCCTCAGCCTGAGCCTGGAAGTTAATGCCGATGCGGTGCCGCAGCACAGGCACAGCAACCTTCTTGATGTCATCGATCGCCACACTGAAACGACCATCCATCGCAGCCATCGCCTGGGCGCCGCTGATGAGGTACTGCCCGGCACGCGGACCAGCGCCCCAGTCAACCATCTGCTTGATGAACCCCGGGGCTTCAGCCGACTTGGGGCGGGTGGCACGTACCAGTCGGGCGGCATAATCAATCACATATTCCCCCACGGGAACGCTCAGCACCAGCTTCTGCAGATTGTTGATAGCTTTGCCGCTGAGCACCTTGGAGAGTTCGGGCACCTCACGCTTGGTGGTGGTTGCCAGAATTTTCTTTTCTTCATCGATCGTTGGGTAATCGACTTTGATGTTGAACATGAAGCGATCTAATTGAGCTTCAGGCAGCGGATAGGTTCCTTCCTGCTCAATCGGATTTTGCGTTGCGATGACGAAGAAGGGTTCAGGCAGCGGATAAGTATTCTGGCCAACGGTGATCGTCCGTTCCTGCATGGCTTGCAGCAAAGCTGCTTGGGTTTTCGGTGGAGTACGGTTGATTTCATCTGCCAGGATGATGTTGGCGAACAGTGGCCCCTGCACAAAACGGAATTCTCGCCTACCCTGTTCGTTTTCATCGAGCACGTTGGTGCCGGTGATGTCGCTCGGCATCAGATCGGGAGTAAACTGAATGCGTTTAAAAGTGATATCAAGTATCTGGCTGATAGCACTGACCATCAGGGTTTTCGCTAGGCCGGGCACACCTACCAGCAGGCAATGACCGCGAGTAAAGATGGCTGCGAAAATCTGCTCGATGACATCCGTCTGACCGATAATCACCCGCCTGAGTTGATCCACCATCTGGGTGCGGCTTTGTGCAAATTGATCCAGCAACTTAGCCAGCGTTTCATCACGTGATAATGGTGGTGGTGAGGCAGGTGCCGTTGACACAAAGAACTCCTTTCAAGGAGTAAAAATCCAGACGATTGCCATATCCCGTCTACCGTTGCAGCGGGCATCTTCTCAGTATAGTAGCGCAAGACCAAGCGACAGGCATGTTTATCTCCTAATTTTTTAAGTATCAACCATTAGGGTTTCATTTTGAAAATGGCCTGTAGTGGATAGTGATCGCTCAAATCCCGTTCATCCTGAGGCACTTTCCAGAATCGGCGGTCCATGCCGCGAAGCCTGGAATCGGGCTGTTCACCGCGAATGACGATATCCTTGCGGTTGCGGATTGAATCATAAGCAAGTCCCGGTCCGGTTTTCAATTTCGGGCTGATCAGAATGTGATCGAGCGTCGAACCTCGCCCGGGAAAGGTGATGCGATCCAGTATCGGCAGTTGCGGCACCATATCTTCCAGATCATCGTCTTTATCATCTGTGTCTTTTCCGGTCAGCACATCTATCGCCCGTTCCTTCAGGTTATTGCTGCGCATCTCGGCGGTGTTCATATCACCCACCAGTATGACATAGTGGCCTCGCCTGTGCTCATCACGAATCCAACGTTTCATGAAACGGGCCTGGTCACAGCGATCCATTTCCTTGCCGACATCATCACCAGCCATCAGGTGAACGTTGATGATGGTTAAACGTCGAAGAGATGCGCCTTCACCCCAAGGTAATTCCAGCATGATCTGCTTGGTGATTGACTTTTCATCGCGACGTTGTTCCTGGATGCGAGGCTCCGGTGCACGACGATATTGTGGCCGTAAGCCACGCAATACCAAGATGCCCACATCCTGCTCGGTGAAGCTGTCCCGGCCTTGAGCAAAACAGACTTCGTAATTCAATTGATGTTGTGTCTTCAGTTCTGCACAAAGCGCATCGAGCACTTTGCGGTTTTCAATTTCCTGCAGACACAAAACGGTGGGCTTAACCTTGGCAATAGTAGCAGATGTCGCATGCAGCCGCCATTCCCATTCGGCCCGGCTGGGTGCTGAATTGATCTTGGCGGTTTCCGACTGGTTGTCGTTGATGTCCCAATCATAAAACCACCCGAGGTTCCAGGTCATGACTGAAAGATCGCCCTTGCGCTCAGCCGGCGGTGGCTCGGATTTCTTTTGTGGCGGCGACTGTGCCAGGAGTAGCCAGGACAACAGGAAGAGTGAGGATATTGCGAGAGAGGATTTGAGCATGATGATACTGTCTGAGTTGTGTGAATTTCGCAACCACACCCCAACGGAGTACCGCCGGAGTGTGGCACAGCTATAGCTACAACAGTATCTTACACCTTCTTCAGCAACTCCAGCCAGCGTTTCCAGGCTTCGGCACGGGCTTTCTTGTTGCCTTCCTGAGCTGCTTTGCGCTTGTCATCTTTGGCAGGTGTGGGGTCTTCACCTGCACGCATGAAGCCGTGACCACCTTCTTCGTAGGTGACATATTCAAAGGTGAGGTTCTTTGCTTTATAAAGTTCGCTGGCCTTATCGAGTGTAGAGTTCACACGGGCATCGTTGCCTGCGAAGAAGCCATAGATAGGCCCCTTGGCATTGGCCACACCGTCAACCGTGGTTGGTCCACCGCCATAGAACGGGAAGAAGGCATCAACCTTATGCCTGGTGTTGTTGGCAAAGCGGAATGTCTGAGAGCCGCCCCAACAGAAGCCGCAGACTACTACCTTACCATTGCAGGCATCGAGCTTGCGGGCATATTCGACGCAGGCATTCAGATCAGCAGTGATCTGATCGGGTTTCAGGGAGCCAATCACACCACGTGCTTTGTCGTTGCCCAGTTCCTTGGAGCCAATGCCGCCTGGCCCCATGCCGGTGAGCAGATCGGGAGCGATGGCAATGTAGCCTTGCTCTGCGAGTTCATCAGTCATGCTGCGGACCCAGTCGCTGAGGCCGAAGATTTCATGAATGACGATAACGACAGTGGTCTTGTTCTTGGATTCCGGAAATGCGACAAAGCAATCGACTGAGCGGTCGCCATGATTAACCTTAGCCCATTCGAGGTGCCTAGGAGAGTTTTCGAGCCTAGGTTTGGCCCAATCCTGAGCATGGAGGGCTATTGCCCAGCCACAAATCAAAAATCCAGCGATGAGAGAACGCATAGAAACCGTTCCTTTCCAAAGGTGAATAGCTTGTATCAACCTAAGGAAGAATGGAAACGACAGCAACAGGTAGATGGCACTTGGCCTTGTGTATATTCCCCACTCTGGTACATGTCTACAATGGAATGATAGTTTGTGGAGTTCGATATGCGTATTGCTATCATGTTCGGCCTGTTATTGGTTTGTAGTAGTTTGCAGGCCCAAACCCAGGGAACAACCGGTGCTCAGCCTGGACAACAGCAACCGGCACAGCAGCAACAGTCTGCTGCGCAACCAGTCATGACTCCAGAACAGAAAGCAGCTCTGGAAGGAATTCTTCAAAGTTGGGAATCGGATGCCAAGGGATTGCAGTCGCTCCTGGTTCAGTTCAAGGTTTCTGAAAAAGACCCAACCTTTAACAAAACTACGGTTTCATTTGGTGAAGCCAAAGTGCTCAAGATGCCCACGGGTCAATATGGCTTGAAGCTGGAAATCTTCGAACTCGACAAGAATGGCAATCCCGATCCGAAAAAAATCAAACGCAAATATGTCTGTTCCGGCGTCTGGTTTTACAATTTCGACATTGCTGCCAAGACGATTTGGGTTCAGCAATTGCAGAACCAGAATGTTCGACCTGATGATGGCCCATTTGCATTTCTTTTTGGTATGAAAGCTGTTGATGCACGTAAGCGGTTTGACATGAATATCGTGCAATCGGATCAGAATTACAACTGGATTCGTGTAGTGCCTCTTACTGATCAGGACAGGCGTGATTTCACCATCGCCCAACTTGGCGTGGTCAAGTTTGCCAATCAGATATCACCAAAGGATTTCCCGCTGACCATTCAATGGCGTGAGCCGGGGAAAGCAGAAATCACCTGGGAATTCAAAGCGGTTGTTCGCAACGATGGCAAACTGGTCAACCTGACTGAATTCAATGTGGAGGCAGAGAAAAAGGCAGGCTGGCAGATTCGTCAAGCTCCCACACAGGCATCATTGCCAGCCACTCCACCAGGCAATGGTGTTCAACCAGCGGGAGCTAACGTTCCACGAAAGTAATGCAGCATGAACCTCGACGGCAAAATCTGTTACTGCTTTCACATCAGCCGTCGCAAGCTCGTCAACTTCTGCAAGCGGGAACATCCCCGCGTGGTCAGTCAACTTTCCGAATGTGGCGGAGCGGGCACCGGCTGTGGCTGGTGCATCCCGTTCCTCAAACAGATTTTCAAACAGTATAAATCTGCAGATACAACCAGCGAACTGGATCAGTTGACGCCGGAAGAATATGCCCGGCAACGTGCGGAATACATCAAGGCGGGGAAAGGGATACCGGCGGCAGGAGCGGAGCCGTTGCCGGAATAGCTATCAGCTTTCAGTCGTCAGCTATCAGAGAATTAAAAAAACAATTCAGTGATTTGGCACGGTTATCGTGAGTACATGCAAACCGTGGCACCCATTTTGCATGACTACTTGTGTATCAACATTGAGATTGCGTTCTATTCCACGAACTGTACATTCACGGCAGAGGGAATGATCTTGGCCTTGGCGGCTTCTTCGAGGAGTTTTCGCACGGCGGTTCGGCCTCGTTCGCCGTAGTCGAGCGTCCATTCGTTGACGTACATGCCTACGAACTGGTCTGCCAGCTTGCGATCAAGGTCGCGGCCATACTGCAGGGCGTAATCGAGTGCAACGTCACGATGATCGAGTGAGTATTGGATGCTCTGCTTGAGCAGCTTGCTGATGAGCCGGATAGTTTCATCACCCAGATCGCGGCGGACAACATTGCCACCTAAAGGCAACGGCAAACCGGTTTTCTCATACCACCAGACGCCGAGGTCTACGATGAGTTTCAAACCCTGGTTCTGGAATGTCAGTTGCCCTTCGTGAATGATCAGGCCTGCTTCATATTTACCCTGCTCCACGGCATTGAGTATCTGATCGAAAGGAACCACTTCGTACTGGAAGTCAGTTCCCAGGCAAAGCCGTAAGGCAAGGTACGCTGTAGTCATGGTGCCTGGCACGGCAATCTTTTTGGTTTTCAACTGTTCGAGAGTGAAAGGCTGCTTGGCCACCACCATAGGCCCATACTTGTCGCCCATGCTGCAACCGCTGGGCAGCAATGCATACTTCTCGAGCAGGTGGGCATAGGCGTGGATGCTGACAGCACTGACTTCGAGTTCGCCCTTCATCGCCCGGCGGTTGAGCGTTTCGATATCCTGCAACTGATGCTTGAAGGTCAGCGGCCCGGTATCGAGCTTGTCGTGTGCCAGGGCATAGAACATGAACGCATCATCTGGATCGGGGCTGTGGCCAACGTGGATAACTCGAGGTGCAATCACGGGGATACCTTTTCGATTCGGTGAAAGTTCTACTGTTATTGATAGAGGAGACAGCAATAAAAAACAGGAGATATGGCTGCGTCGCCATGATCTCCTGTTCAACTGACTTTTGACACTTTACAAAAGTGTACCACGGGTTGATTACTGTGCAGGCGGGTTGCACTCCTTGATCATGGCGCCAAGTTCATCACTGATGACCAGGATGGAGAACCGGGAGATGGGCGATTTCTCCGGCGTGCTGACTGAAGCGTAATCGAACTTGCCACGGTAATCGGTGTAGCCATCTTTGTGAAACTTCACCTGGCCGTCAGCCAGGCGAACATATACCTTCACGTACACCTTAGGAAGCGCCTTGCTTGTGGAGGCATTGACCACTTTCAGTTGGCCATAGTTTTCCTGCAGGGTGACATCCAAAGCGTTGGCATAGTATGGTGCTGAACTGGTTTTACCATTGGCGGTGATTTCCACCAGCACGTTACGGTTGACCAGATCAGCAGGCAATTCGAATGCCTGCTTACCCTGAGCCGCGTTCAACTTCAATTCCTGCACCTGGTTCGGCTTGATAGCACTGAACTGGCTGCCATACTGCTGGACGAATGGATTTCTGCTGAAGAGCAGTTCGACATCCATCAGGTAGTAATTGATTTTGACTGCACCGAGATTCTGCCAGGTCAGGTTGATCTTCTTGTTATCGACAGTGAAGTTGAAACTCGGTTCAGAAGCAGCCAACTGTCCCTGGCGCTGGGCACGATCATCAGCATCAGCCGTTTTAACGCCCTTGCCTTCCATTTCATCGAGCTGATTGATGACTGTCGTGAACGTATTGCGCCAGCGATCCACCGGATGACTCAGATAAGGCGTAGCAATGGCCCGTGCCTTGCCCGGCTCTTCACTCAGGAATGCCAGGTAAGCGGCACAGTAATCGTACTGCATCCTGGAAGTCAGCTTGCCAGCTTGGATGCGGCTGAATGTTTCTGCAGCTTCGTCATAGCGATCCTGCAGCAGCAGATAGTAGGTGATTGCCATTCGATCAGCATCATCGAATGTTTTCTTGTAGGAAAGCATGGTCATGAAATGGTGATACTGCTGATGCAGCCGGTCGTTGACAATCTGCCTGTTCTTGCCGAGCGAGTGAGCACGGGCATTAACCAGCGGCTTGTATTCCAGATGCTGGAATGCATGTCGATCCACCGGATTAATCGTCAACGGTGTAGTCTGGACGGGTGCGTTGCCACACATGGCAATCAGTTGATCGTGCTGCCGCAGATATTCCTGCAGTTCAGGCAGGGTGTTATGCAGCACGGAATACGACCAGAGCGTTGCCTGGTAGACATGTCGTTCCCGCAACAGTTTGGTAACTGCCTGGAAGAAGGCTTTGTCTTTCATGCGGAAGGCGATCTTATCCAGGTTGAGCTTCAGGATATTTTCACGCTGCATATGAGCAAGCACTTGTTCGCCAGTACCTTCCTGCGAGACATAGTCCCACGATTCGGTATCGATTTTCGTAGGCTTCTCCACGACATTGAATTTGAACGGCGTTCCACTGGCGACGTATTGCTCGTTCTTGGCAATATGCACCGGGAAGTGAGCAAATTGGCCTGCACCGGGGAAGTAGAACAGAAAATCTATCGTCTGGGTGCGATACGGTTCCAGATCGAGCAGAACCGATTTGGTCTGCTGTCCCTTGGCCAGTGGCATGGCGCCTACTGGTATCTGGTAAAGTACCGTCAGTTTTTGGCGAGACGAGGTCGGGTTGGTAACCACGATCTGGCAACCATAGGTGGTATGCACCAGAAATTCTTCGGTGATGAAGTGATCGATACGTTCTCCATTTTCTTCGCGGTAGCGGTCACTGGGGCGATAGAAATTCTGGCTGACGAGAATGGGCAGCTTGTTCTGAGCTGCAGCGGCTGGTTTGACTTCTTCATGGAAGGCAATCAGCGGGCTGGCAGCATTTAACGTCATCTTGCCATCTTCAAACTTCATGTCGTGCTTGCCTGCTGTGAAGGGTACATCGAGTACCGACAGGGCAAACATCATTTCCGTGAAGTTACTGGAAGCAAACGGGAAATAGCGAGAGAAAAATGGGCCATTGCCCGGATGCTTGACGTAGTCGAGCCAGAAACGGTTAACGTTCACCAGGGCAGCAAGCTGCTGTTCGATAGGCAGATGGTAATAATTGTTTTCTGCCCATTCCTTGGTCGGATCAACCTTGCGGTAAAGCTGCTTGTATTCCGCCCGTTTTCGCGCCTCGGCAGAGTAATAGAATCCTTCATCCTTTTGATTCCATTGCAAGTGATGCATTTTTTTTGATTCCTCACGTGTTTCACCATCCTTGAAATCACGCCCGACCCTAGCACCTACATTTATACTTCCAGCTTTGTCTTCGTTCTTACTGGGTGCAACACGCAAAACTTCTTTACCAGTAGCATTGATTGTGATCCCAGACCTTGCACTGGGCTGGGCGCGAATGGTGGCATCTTGCCCCCCGCCGCCCAGTCCACCCATGCCGCCTCCTGCACCTCTTCCGCCGCCTGGTGCGGCAGCAGGTGGAGGTTGTCCTTGAGAAAACATGCCTGCAGCTTTCTGTTCATCAAATTTCGATTCCAATTCAACCGCCGGCTTTTTAGCCTTCTCGCCAAGGAAGACGCCGCCTGCACTCATCTCATTGCCTTTGACTGCAGTATCAAACAATACCAGCATGCGTTCCAGATCGGGAGGCAGCATGCGATACAGGTCGTTCAGATGACGGCCTGCAATCGCTCCTTCTGCCTGGATGCGCTGGGCCAGCAAGATGCGTTCCACAATATTCAGCCGACCATAAGCCCAGGGTTCGAGATAGATGGCCAATTCATGGCCGAGCAACCAGTTGTCCATGAAGGTCTTGTCTTTTTTGTTAGCAAGATATGGCAATACCACAGCTTTGAAGAACTCAGGGTCTTTCTTGTAAAGGAAGTAGTTCAGCTCGTGGCAGGCATACTTCGAATAGTTAGTCCGTTTCTCTTCGACCTTCATGCCAGGCCAATTCAACAGGAAAGCGAATTCCGTCAGCTTGGCATCGCTCGTCAATGTGCGGAATAAGCCGTAAACCTTCGACCACTGGTCATACATTTCAAACCGGCTGTTGTTGATGTCAGCAAGAGTGAGCGGCTGGCCGGGCTGAACAATGGTAATCTGCTTCTGCTGGGTGTAATGTGCCTTTGGATCAAGCCCCTGACGTAGACGCAGATCGATGAACTTGGCTGCGATCTCATCAGTATTGATGGACAGCATGCTGGTATGCACAGTATCTACCGCAAGGATGTGTATCCAGGCATGAGGACCGACCTCTTTTCTGCTCAGTTTGATGACGCCATTCTGATCAGGCATCTGATTCAGGATCACAGCGGCTGGGTCAGCGAGGAAATCGAGGTTGGAAGTCAATTCGCCTTCAGCGCCTTGTGACACTTTTCGCTGAGCGCGTTCTGCAGCATCCATGAGTGCCGCTGTTTTGGGGCTCGGCGCTGCACCAAATGCTCCGCCTTCGCCTGCAATCTGCTCGCCAGTTTCGGTGGTTCGCAAAGCCCAGGGGTTCAGCAACAATTGAGGACGTTCGAGCATGTTGCCGGGGAACTTTTTCTGCAGCTTGCGATCCAGCACGTAACGATACTCATCGCCAATATCGCGGCCCGTGATGTAGGCTGCATCATTGCGGCCAGGCACCAGACCAGACAGACCAGCATCACCCACCTGACTGAGGGAGTGGTAAGCGTTGAAGGCAGGCAGATATCGGGTTGCCATCACATGCACGCGGGCCAGCTTGTTCCAGTTTTTCAGATGGATGAGCAGGTTGCCTTCAGCATCGAAACTGGTGCGGGCAATGCTGACAGGTTCCAACCCGGGAAGCTGTGTGAATCGCACCGGGTTGGTGATGTAGCCTGCAACTGTGGCCCCAGCGGATACACGGATGCGGATCCTCTCGTTGCTGTACTTCAGCCAGAGGTCGTAATCTCCAGCCGTGAGTCCAGCAATTTGAATCACACCATCCTGGATTTGGATTTTGGAGAAGTGATCCGTCTGGAATATGTTGCTTCGCAGTTCAAAGAGGGACATTTCACTGCGTGATGGTTCAGCAGAAGTACCAGTGTACGGAAGGGAAAGAGTATCCCCCTGCTTAACGTGCATCATCGAACGATAGCTGAAACGATTGAGTGGCAGTTGCCAGGTATGGGCAGTGCTTTCAGGCCCGGTGGCGGTGATGGAAGAAATATCTTTCAACTCGCCGAGCATAATGCGGCCCTGCTCGTCCGACTTGAGCGACATGCCTGTCGGCTGCCTGAATTCACGATGCTTGAGTGACAACTGAACCGCACGGTTAGGTTTGCGCTCGCCAGTCTTGCCGAGTACTTCGATGACATAATTCTTGCCAAACTTCGCGAGGTGCAAGTCTTCTGTTTTGTCAGTTAGTTCAATGCTGTTCAGGGCAAAAGATTGAGCTGCTGACAGATTGACTCTGGCGCTGGTGGAAAGATTCTTGACTTCCGCGCTAAGCTGAACCTGCAACGATTGTAAACGGGGTGGCACGCGGAATTCGTAGTTGGATTCCCGGTCTTCAAACAGTTTGAATTCAGGCACTTCCGTGGTGGAGGCAATGCCATCCTGGTCGGTCGAGATCAGCTTGAGCCTGACATTTTCGAGGAGCTTCAGTGATTGCGGTATGCCATTCAGCAAGAGCGAAGGACGGACAATAACATGTGCTAATTGTTGAGTAAGCAGGCTCTCACGTTCCACATAGATGCCAGCTACCATGGAATAAGCTTCGCTATCGTGTTGTAGATAATCGATACAGGCAAAATCACCCACGGAAACGATGATCGGTTTGTTGCCAGGTTGTGTGCTGTAAGGGATGAGAATGGTGCCATCAGGATCAGCGTTGTACTGCTGACCCGACAAGGTGATAGCGGCATTCTTTACCAGTTCGTACTTTTCATCGAGCACCGTGATTACGTGGCCAGCAGTGCCTTTCCGAGAAAGCGTGTGCAGCTTGCCTTTGCGAATGAGTGCCCGACTGCTCATGCCACCGCCGATGAAATCGACGATGTAGACGCCTTGCTTGTTGAGCTTGGGGAAATCGAATGTCTTACTGACTCGCCGCAAGGGGGAGTCGTTGAAATTAAAAGTCATTTCCTCGTTGGGCACCAGGCCATCCAGGCTGATATCGGTATTCACCTCGTGCTGATTCTGCTGGTAATAGGAGAGCGTGTTGATTTCAAAAACCTTGACGAGCAGCGTGGGGACGTTCTTGACAAACAGTTCCAGCTTGACGGGCTGATCGACACGGTACTGTGGCAGATTGGTGTGCGCGAAATCAATATCGACCCGATCTTTCAACTGTTTGAATAGTTCGGGTGGCAACTGGGAAGCCCATTGTTCAGGATCACCCAGACCCAATTCGATCTTGGTTTCTGCAAACAGATGTTTCAGGTAAACATCGTTAATGTACGGCTCAAATTCAGCAGGCGACTGTGCTTCAGCGAGAAATTGTTTCAGGTAGCTGCGGACAAGTGGTTCATCAATACCAACGTTAGGTAGCAGAGTGACGCCTTGCAGTGAAGCATTCAGGTCAGCAGGGAAACGTCTTAGCGATTCGTTTTCCAGCATCTGTTTCGACATGTAATGCTGAAAGCGGGGCAACTTCAAATACTCAATAAAGCGGGCACGATCATACCTGCCTTGGGCCCGATCAAACACCAGCCAATGGTACAGGACATGTGTTTTTAGTGAGTTGTGGGCAGGCTGCAGCTTGCTGACATATTCCCAAAGCCTGGTGAAATAAGCATTGGTGAGTGCCGGGTCGTGCTTCCAGTCTTCATCAGCGCCTGGTTGAAGGCGAACGAGCCGGGTGTAGACAAAGTTCTGCTGATTAGCGAGTTCAGGCCGCACGCGGACGAGTTCATCCAGTCGATTTAGAGTCAACAACCGATGAATGTTGAGTGAGCCAAATCCACCTGAATCCTGAGACCGCAAATCCTCAGCAACAAGAGCCACCAGGTTGGTGATATCCGGACGCGTCAAACGCTGAAGCAACATACGGCGTTTGCGCCAATCGAGATTGACTGCTGCCAGGAATTCCAGCCCATTATCTTCGTAGTTGTCGAGATTATCCCAGTTGGTCAGTGATAACTGCTGGAGTCGCTCTCGTGAAATCAGATTCTGATCCAGCGAAGTAGGCAGATTGGGAACGGCTCCCTGCACTTCTTTTTCATGCAGAAACTGGATGCCGAGCCGATCTCGCAGATATTTCAAGGTTGCTTCAGGTTGGCGATCATATTCGTGCAGGGCAAGCCTGGTCTGGATATCGAGATAACGGCCAGTTTCGCCGTGCCGTTCTACCCAGGGCTTGCTGAATTCGCGTACTTTCTGGAACTGCTCGGTCTGCAGAAAATGGAGGCAATGGTAGTAGTAATACTCCTCGGTGCCTGGGATGAGTTGCTTGAGACTCTGGCTCCGGTCTTTGGAGAGAGCAAACGATTCAATGAATCCGATGTCACCAGCAGCCAGGGCCATGGTGAACAATCCCAAGCAAACCACCAGCCCAGTCATGAACCGTTTCATGATCCACCCCATTGTGGGAATATCTGATTTATCATGCGTTGTTAATTTACAGACGATGGTGACATGACGAGAGATTGATTTACTGAAAGAGTATTTCCAAACCGAAAGTGACGACGCATTGTCATAGGTCCAGCATCATGCTGATTCAACTTTTTCCAGCCGATACTGAGACATGCTGGTAGTATTCCGCATCTCATGTATTATTGGTGTTCGATTATCAGGTATGGTTCTGACGACACGCCAGAGAAATAACAAGCCAACCAATGCCAGTAACGGAATGCAGCAGGCAAGATACCAGGGTTTGCCTAACGAGATCAATGTCACCACACTGATGCTGACCATGATAACAACCATGGCAGTTGCATACAGCTTCGTGCGAAAACGGATGCCTTTTTCTTGTTGATAATCACGCAGAAACGAGCCAAAGAGGCGATTGTTGAGCAGCCAGCGTTCCAGCCGTGGGGAAGAGCGGGCAAAACAATAGCTGGCAAGCAGAACGAACGGGGTCCACGGTAAGCCAGGCAAAATCCAGCCCAGATACGCCAGGCCCAGAGATGCAATCCCCAAAATGAGGTAGAGCACCTCCCAGAAACCATTGCGGGTTATCCTGGCATCACCAGTTGACGTTGATGGATCCGTCAAATCGGGCATAGAGACTGGCTCTAAACGAAATTCGTCACTGCAAAATCATCCTATGGAATACTAACCGGGAGATAAACTGCAGCGACTTAAGCCCAATTTATTAGAATGGAATAAATAGGAATTATCTGACCCATACAATCGTACCTGAAACGAGAATTGTGGCCAAATGCGAAATAAAACAGTCTGGCCAATTTAGGAATACTGCGATATATGTGTAAAGTGTAACGAAGGCGATGAGTGCTTTTATCAGGAAGTGTTCCTGTAGCTCATACGACAAAGTCTTCGCAGTATCACCAGTTTTGCATCTTTGAGGAGTATAAGATGAAGCGTCTGTTTGTCGCTGTCGTCGCCCTCGTTGCCTTGGGCCTGTCAAGCACCTCGGCATGGGCCATGTGTTGTAAGAAACGCTGTAATAATGATTGCAATCCCTGTACGACAGCCAGCCAGCCCTGCGGCACGGTAACTGCTCAGGCTGCACCCAAGGTTGAGTACAAGGAAATCGAAGTAGTCCGTCGCACCCCCAAGTGGGTCGAAAAGGAAATCGAAGTAGATGTCTGCAAGCCAGAGTACAAGGACGAAGTCCGCAAGTACAAGGTCTGCGTACCTACCTGGGTAACCGAAACCCGCGAACGCACCGTCTGCAAGGCTGAATGGAAAGATGAAGTTCAAGATCGCACGGTCTGCGTTCCCGTCACCAAGAACGAAGAACGCATGCAGACTTTCTGCACTCCCGAAACCAAGATGGAAACCCGCACTTACACCGTGTGCGTTCCCAAGACGGTCACTGAGACCTGCTACCGCGAAAAGGTCACCTGCCGTCGCGTTCAGACCGGTTGCGACTGCTGCGGTCGCCCCTGCTACGAACGCGTTCGCGAAGTATGCCAGGTTCCTTACACCAAGTGCCGTCGCGTTTACGAAAACGAAACCCGCACTTGCCAGGTTCCTGTAACCACCTACAAGACCGAAACAAAGAAGGTCACTGTTCCTGTCACCACCTGGGTGAACAAGACTGAAAAAGTCAACGTGAAGACCTGCAAGATGGTTCCAACCGTTGAAAAGTACAACGTCCAGGTCTGCAAGATGGTCGAACAGGAAAAGACCGAAACTGTCAAGGTCTGCACCTACAAGACCGTGAAGGAAAAACGCAAAGTCCAGGAATGCACCTGGGTTGAAGAAAAAGTCAAGGAAAAGGTCGCGGTCAATGCTCCCTGTGCTGCAACTACCTGTTGGAAGAGCGACTGCGGTCGTGAACGCCGAGGCTGCGGTCTGTTCCGTCGCGCCAACCGCGATTGTGGTGGTTGCGGTGGCTGCAACTAACTTGATCTGATTAAATCACGAAACCGAGACTGATTTCAGTCTCGGTTTTTTATGCGCGGTGGGCATTTGCTTAACTACGGCACGGTGTGCTTATCGCATCGTCTCAAAGCGAGGACGATAGAAGATACCTCCCGGCCCTTGAATTTCGGTTCGTGTTCGCGAACATCGAGCAAACACACTGTTGACCGGGCTTTTATCACTCCTCTTTGGATTGGGCATATTCCCATCGATGGATGGGACATCCTTGCCTGCGGGTGTATCCTCGTTAACGATAAAGTAATGATTGTTTGTGTTAGGGAGATACCCGATATCACCTTTGCGGACTGCGTCGTTATGCTGAAGAACTTCGAACTGCTTCCCAGCCCACTCTTTGGCCGTACTCCATTTCAGATTCAGGCCAGCAAGCCGATAACATGCCACGGCAAAGATGCCACACCACGAACCCAGGTCATGGTTCAGCTTGGCACGGATTTCAGGTGTGATCGTTGCTGATTGATAGAGAGGCTCATATTCTGCAATGATCGTATGGCACTTCTCAGAAGGCGCTCCAGCCAGTTGAAAGATGTAAGCCAGCGCAGTTCCACCATAACGCATACGTGCCATTTTTCCTGTCAACGTACTCAAGAATTTCGGACCATACCCACGAGCGGCTGCAATGCGGTAAGGTTCAGCGCCAGTAAAGTCACCGGGCATTAATGGGCTTTTATGCCAACTGAACCCGGTCATGAACTGCTCAGCAGCGTGAACGATGCGATCGCGATACATCTGCTCATCTTGTCCTGGCACAACCGGGATCTTCGCAGCAACCTGGTTGACAAAATCAATGAAGGGCTGAAGTTCCGCATAGGTCTGGGGGCCGACAATGCCATCCGAAACGAGCTTATGATCTTTCTGAAACTCCCTGGTGCGGTTCAAGGTCAAAGGCCCAAACGCTGCATCTTCAGCAAGCTTGGCCAGTTTCGAAGGCGCCAGGTTGAATGCCTTCTGCACGAGTCGAACAGCTTCACCATACGACCCAAGAGTCAACATGGGTTTTGGAAACGCAGACATGGCGGAGTCTCCTTCAGGTCACTGCATCCAGCCCATAATTCGGGCCACAATCATAGAAGCGATGAAACTGCAGTTAAACCCCGTGAAGATCTGAGGGAATTTTGAGACCGAAACGAGTCGTTTCGAAACCACACCCCGGCGGAGTACCGCCGGAGTATGGTACAGTCTTCAATTGATTACTCATCATTTCACGACGAAATCATGGCACCTGCGTAAGTTAATCTCTACCAACCCGTTGAGAATCCGTTGATGCTATCCTTGAATTTTGTTCTCACTGTTCTGGAAGAAATCGCCCCGTTGAAGTTGGCTGAGTCGTGGGATAACGTAGGCTTGCTATTGGGCAGTAAAGACAAACCTGTCAAACACATCATGACCTGTCTCACTATCACCAGAGATGTGGTTGAAGAAGCAATACGCGAGAAAGCAGACCTGATCGTTTCCCATCATCCGATGATGTTCAAGCCGGTGCAGCGAATAACAAGTAGCAGTGAAGAAGGAAACCTGTTGTTGCAGTTGGCACAGCATCAGGTTGCGGTTTACTCACCTCATACTGCTTATGACAATGCGACTGGTGGTATCAATGAACAGTTAGCGCAGGCTCTGGAACTGGTCAATCTCAAGCCCCTGGTTCCTCTTAAGCCTGAAACATCCTACAAGATCGTCGTCTTTGTGCCTGAGAAGGATTTGGAAGCAGTCAGCCAGTCTGCGTTCAATGCTGGTGCGGGGCATATTGGCAATTACAGCCATTGCAGCTTTCGTTCATCGGGCACCGGCACGTTTTGGGGTAATGAAGAATCGAATCCAACCTTGGGCCACGCGGGTAGGCTGGAATCGGCAGCGGAATATCGACTGGAGATTATTTGCCCTGCCTTGAAGCTATCGGCAGTGCTCTCTGCCATCACCCAAGCCCATTCGTATGAAATGCCAGCCATCGATGTTTATCCCTTGCATTCCACCGGTACCAGCAAACTGGGTGCGGGTCGAATCGGGGAATTACGCCAACCCATCAGTGCCCAGACTCTGGCGGATTGTGTGGCAGCCAAACTCGGCATAGCAGTTGCTCTCACGGGGCATCGAAATCATGCCAAAATTCAGAAGATAGCTATCGTTTGTGGAGCCGGGGGTAGCCTGCTGGACGCAGCGATCAGTGGCAAGGCTGATGCTTTCCTCACCGGTGAAATGCGTTTTCATGATGAGCTTAAAGCCCAGGCTGCCGGGATTACTGTGGTGGTTGCAGGACATTATGCCACCGAACGTCCCGGGGTTGAGGCATTGGCAAAAATGCTGCAAATCCGCCTGCCTGACTGTCACATCTGGTGCAGTCGTGCGGAACATAACCCTGCCAAATTCGTTCCTGCAGCAACGAAACTGAGTTAAGACTAGCATCAGCGATAATTTTATTTTAATCTAGAGTGTCTTATTATCCCTTTTCTGCAAGTATGCTCATGGCTGAACTGACTCGTAAACAAATGGCCCAGTTGATCATCAAACTGCGCCTGGCTACTTCTTCACACATACAGGATTGCCTGGATGAAATGACCGATCCGGGCAATGATCCAGAACCGCTATTGGCTATGCTGAGTCGACACGGTTTGCTCACCTCGCTGCAGGTGGACAAGTTGCTCAAGGGCGACATGCATGGCTACTTCATGGGTAGCTTTCGGCTGCTGTACAAGATTCACTCCGGGACCTTTGGTCGCGTTTACCGTGCTGATGATCCGAGTTCAGGCCGGGTGGTGGCAGTGAAAGTGCTCAGGCAGCGATGGACCGACAAGCCTGAAGTGATTCATATGTTTGAACGTGAAGGCAGGCTCGGCATGAGCCTGAGGCATCCGAATATTGTGGAGGTGTTATCGGTTGGCAAGGAAGAAAAAACGGGACAATATTACATTGTAATGGAGTTTGTTGAAGGGGCCAATCTGCGTGATCTTCTTGCCATTCGCAAGTTCTTTGACACTACTGAAACGCTGAAGCGCCTGGAAGATGTTGCCAATGCACTCGCCTATGCGAGCAGCAAGGGGGTAACGCATCGTGACATGAAGCCGACGAATATTCTCGTTTCCAGCAGCGGCATGGCCAAGGTGACCGATTATGGCCTGGCCCAGATTTCGTCCAAGATCATTCCTGTCGATGAAAAAGATCAGCAGCAGCGAACGGTCGACTATGCTGGCCTGGAACGAGCCACGGATGCTCCCTATGGCGATGTCCGCAGTGATATTTATTTTACCGGCTGTGTGGCATTTGAAATGCTGACAGGGCATTCACCCCTGGCACATTCACGTAATAAATACCAGCGAATGGCCCGGGAACGGTTTCTGAATGTGCAAAAACTACGTCTGGAACTGATACAAGGCCCAGGCGCTGCCACGGTACATCGGCTGGTCAACACGATGATGGAACTGAATCCGGAACGGCGTTTTCAAACACCTGCCCAGTTACTGGATGCCATTCGTCAGGCTCGTGCGGAAATCAGTGGGGAACGAGTCGGGTCGCATACCTCCCATCAAACCGTCTTCATTGTTGAAAATGATGACAAACTGCAGGATGTACTCCGAGAGAAGCTCAAGAAAATGGGGTATCGAGTGCTGATCGCCAGCGACCCGGCACGAGCCAAAGATCGTTATGAACAGACACCTTACAATGTACTGCTGCTGGATGTTGGTACTGTTGGCGTCGAGGGAGTTGGCTCGCTGAACTTTGTTCTCAGAAAATCCAGATTCCTTAATATGCCCTGTCACGGCTTGATCATCGTTTCCGAGGATCAGGATGGCATTGAAAACATGGTTGATGAAGACCTGCTTTCTGATATCTCCATCCTGCGACGCCCTTTGAAAATGCACGAATTGACCTCGCGGCTCCAGGAAGTTGCCCCGATCAGCACCGCAGTGCCTGCCTGATTCAAGATCAACTTTCAGACAATGAGCAAGTGATTTCCGAAGAGATTCTTCGCTGTTAACAGAAACCCCTTGACAAGCAACACAAAACCTGAGAGTGGTGGATATATAGGGAATTGAGGGGAATAGCAGCCCGCGCTGTTTTATCCGACAGCACATCCCCTCTGTGAGGATTCTACCATGGTGTTAATCTCGTGCGATCTGTGTGGCAGAGAAATCCTTCCAGAAATCAGCCAGTATTTTGTCGTTCGCATGGAAGTGCTCGCCAAGGGACAGACCGAGTTGACCGACAATGATCTGACCATGGATAATCTCGAAGCAGTCAGCCAGATACTACAGGCATTAGAAGATGACGGCGTCACTTACCAGGAAGCTCCGGCCCGTCAGGTAATGAAGTTCGACCTCTGTGCAGCCTGCCGATGCAAATTTGTCAAAGATCCCTTGAGCCGGGAAGCGTTCACGCTCGATTTCAGCGCAAATTAAAAGCCAGTGAAACAGACCTATCTACAGCATGGTACTACTGTTGTTACCACAGGAGTAGGATCAATGCTTCGTATTTATTTTTCCAGCATTGTGTTGGTAGTCTTATCTGGATTCATTACTCATTGCGGCGCTCAGGACTCTCGCCCGCTCATGGAACAGTACCTGCATTCAGGCCAACTGCGACAAGGCGAAATGGCTCTCGAATCACAACTTCAGAAGAACCCCAAGGATGATCAGGCTCGTTTTGGCCTGGGCCTGATTCGCATAGTGCGTGCTGTCGAAACGATGGGCCAGTCGTTTTACCAGGTCGGGCTGAAGCCCACAAGCAACTGGGTGCCGTTTGTCAGGCTTCCTATTCCGCACAATCCGGAACCCAACCCGGTTTCCTATCTGTCGTTCCGTCGTATTCTTGATCAATTCACCACTGACATGGCCCAGGCAGAAGCAACACTGGCTGCGATTACTGATGATGAAGTGAAACTTCCTTTGCGGCTGGCACACATTAAAATCGATCTGGATGGAGATGGACAGGCAACGGACCAGTTCCTGGAAATGCTCAATAAGCTGATGGGTGCTCCCCCTGAGTTATTGAAGGCAAACCCGGAGTTTCTTGTTCACTTCGATCGTGGTGATGTTGCCTGGCTGCGGGCCTACTGTCATCTGCTTGGTGCCATGCTGGAGATCTATTTGTCGGTAGATACCGAAGCAGACTTTTATTTCTTTGCCAAGGAGCATTTTCCGCGTGTAAAGCCATTCCTTACTGCAGATGAGGAGAACCGGCTTCGCGGCAAACAGATGATGCAGACTTTCTCGATCCAATTCAAGGAACCAAAAAGGTTAAGCCGATTTCGCCATCATCTGCTTGATGTCGCCAAGCTGAATCGGGAAACCTGGCGATACATCCGTGCTGAGACTGATGACCAGTACGAATGGCTGCCTAACGCCAAGCAGAAAGGTGTGTTCAACCTGCCCGTTCGCGATGAGATGATTACTACCTGGCTCACCATGATGGGCGAACTGGAATCGATGCTGGAAGGCAAGTCATTGATCCCCATGGATTTTTTTGGCAATACCCGTGGCAAAGGGCTAAATGTCAAAACGTTGCTGGAAGACCCACCGCAAAGCATCGATTTCAATTCAGTCATGCAACAGGGGCCCGCCGCCAAGTATCTGGAAACGGGGACCAACATGAACTTCGAGGGCATCTCAGCAGTGATGAGGGCATTTGATAATCCGATGCGCATGGGGTACTTTGCGTGGTTCAATTAAGTTGTTATCCCGAACGGCAGAGCACCTCTCATCGAATTGGAGTATCAGAATAATAGCGGCGAAAATAACCATTCACAATCTCCTCATTTATTGATTGACATCTGATAATCAAAAATTACAATCGATATGCCGTTAACACTCATTTCTGGAGTACATCTTATGATGCTTCAAAAATGGTTGTGTGTTTGTGCTGTATTGGCACTCCCCAGCCTTGCCATGGCGCAGGCAGGCAATGTGATAATGGGAGTGGGTACCGATCCTTATGGTGCGAGGTTGAATACGGGCGTTGGACCCTATGCGTCGCTGTCATCTTCAGGTTGGATCATTCATGGACCTGGGTTTAATGTTATATCCCATGGTCCCGTATCGTTATCTGATCAATACGTAAATACGGATCAATTTATTCTGCAGTACAGCACTGCGATTTCGATGGGGAATTCCGATTCGAGAAATCAGAATCATCCTTTCGGCAATCTGGCCTTCGTACTGCTGCCTTCCTCAGCCAACCTGGTGATGGGAAATGATAGTACCGATGTTGCGGTAATGACCAGTGTGGGTTCAATCGCGGGCAGTTTAGGAGAAGTCCGGTGTCGTAGAAATCAAAGTGGGACCTCTGATTGGGAGTATGTCGACGATGCTACCGGGTTCTGTTTTGTCTATGCGATCGGCGTAGCGTCTGGCAACGGAACTTCAGGAACAGGCGCATTAACGCTATGGAACAACATAGAAGTACTCAATTTTTATACGCTCTACAGCGACATCGCCATTTTTCCCCCGGGGATATCATTTACCGGTTATGACATATCCCATCCTATAGCAAAGTACATGACAGCCACACCAGCCGGCGATGTAGTAACCATTTTGACGGCGCCTCTCGGTTCTCTTACTGCGTCATTCGGCTCGCCTGCATTCAATGGCTCGCCGGCGACATGGGTAAAAACAGGTGATGTCATTTCTGCTGAGGTTAGTTCTTTTGCATATGGCATAGCCCCCGTTGGCATTGCCATACCTGGACAACCGGATCTTGTTCTGCATTCTTATACGGGCAACTCCTCTGTCATGACCTCTACATCCATTACGGATTGGCATCAAATATGTATGGAACCCCCGCAACCACCAGTTGGGGGGAGTCCACCCAATCCATGTGCCTGTAATCCCTACCTCTTTGCTGGCGGGTACAATATTACTCCTCCGGGTGGTGGCCCTGGCGGCGGTGGGACCGGTGGCGGTGGAACCGGTGGCGGTGGAACCGGCGGTGTTGGCACAGGCGGTGGTGGGCAATAATCAGCGACTAACTATCCACATTGAAAAGCATGCTTTCTCTGCATGCTTTTCCTCTTGTCAACAATTCATTTCATCTTCGTCTTTTCCCTACTCGTTCATCCTTATTTCAGGATACCCTGACGATGCATCTCGCTGCGCTTCTACTATTGTGCATTCAACTTCCAAACTACACCGATAACCAGCGAAAAGTTTCACTGGATGGCATGGTAAAACTCGATCCATTTGGAGTCAGCATACTTGACAGAGCTGATGTCCAGACTTTTATCGCACTTGAAGCCTGGCAAAAGGAACAACTCAAACTGGCCAAAGAGTACTATGACAAGCACCATGCGGACATGATCAAACAGGCGTCTGCAGCTTCTCAAGATCGCTACCAGCTCACGGTTCTGCAGCAACGCATGAATCACTCGCGAGACTCATTCCAAAAAGATGCGGCACTCATTCTGACGCCAGAGCAGATTGCCGGGTTGTTCAAGGTCAAAATGCAGGCTGTGCAATACCCGCTTATTTTCAAGTCTGAGTTGGCTAAAGTACTTTCTGCAAAACCAGATCAAATCCAGAAGCATAACGAATTACAGAAGAACTATGATCAATCGCTTGAACAAGCCGTAATTTCGTTGGGTAAAGCTGCAACACGAGAGCAGAAACTGGCAGCAATCACGAAGGCACATCAAGCGAATTTCCCCATGTATCAAAACGGTGTCGCAGGAATTCTAACACCATGGCAGAAGGAGCAGTTCGATCAACTTTGTTGCAAGCAGGTAAAAATTGAATCCGCCACATTTCATGCTGAGAGCCTCCTTCCCTTGATCGAAAACAAACTCACTCCACGCAGTATCCCTCGCATCGTCGAACCGTTTCCGCTCGCAGAAATCGCCATGAATTTCAAAGTCCGACAATACCTCGGGAATATCCAGAACGTCGAACAACTTGACAAGCTGGCAAGCGCCTGGATTAAGGAAGAAACTGACTTCTATGATTCGCTGCAGCAGACCAAACAAGATGATCGTGAGGACAAACTCAAAGCCTGGTATGGCAAACGGCTGAGAAACCACGCAGCTTTCGTCTTCGACCTGCGAAAAGCTATTGGAAATGAATATGTCGAGAAGTTGCTGAACTTTCAGCTTCAGTTGCGTGGAATGACTGTACTGGGCGACAAGAATATGCGTACACAACTAGGCATGACTGATGACCAATACAATGAACTCACGCGCATCAATTCACGGAAGATCTATGAAGAAGCCTCCAGACCAAAAACCAAAAACAAGCAGCTTTACATGCGCATGCCCGACAAGATAGAAGCTCTATGGTTTTCCCATTTTTCTCAAGAACAACAGATTCTCTGGGAGAACCTTATCGGCAAAAAAATCCCCAGTCAGCTTCTCAACGAAGTTGGGGACGAGATTGTCAGAGTTCAATCGGCCCGTGTGCCAGCGAATGATTATTTGAAGGTTGATATCAGATAACAAGATGAATGCTTGTCTCCGGCGAATAACCGGAGACAAGCATTGTTATTCTCGTATTGCAGGATTCGACACAGGGCTGGCTTGTTGCATGGAACAGACTTCCTGCAACTATCAATCATTCAGTCAATGATATCATTACTGACAATCCGGCCATCGCGGAAACCTGAGAGCAGTTGCAAAGCGGTCCAGGCATCAGGGTTGCTGCCACCGTAGGGTATGGCTATTTTGCGGATGGCACGGATGCTGCCGTCACCCATGACAAAGTTACATCCGCCGGGGTGTACCGCACTGAACGTATCGTAGCTGGCTGCTGCAGGATCACTGACGTATGGATCGAGGCGGGGGTCACCAATACCGGCAGCAGTGGATTTGCTGCCTGCTCCAACCCAGCAATGAGCAGTATCCAGGCTGCCCCGGTACATGCTGCCTCCAAGCGTTTCGCCAAACATTAACGTGTTGGATGTGCCATCAGCAGCGGTTACCTGACCCAGCGTGGTTTTGGTGCGGTTTTCCATCATGCCGACCGTCTGCACATCAATGGCATAGGTCTGCCAGTTGCGAAACGTAATGGAATTGCCTACAGGAACATAGTTGGTGCGTCCCAGGCTGTTCTCGATATCGGGATTGGCAGGCAGCAAAGTGCGATAACCAAAGTAACCGGTCGTTCCATCTGACCAGACCAGGCTGTGTGCAGACAGATGGACTCGCTGAAATACCGTTTCGGTTGCATCGATGGAAGGGCAGTTGAATATCTTAACCCTTGAAAAGGCAGTACCCTGCTGGAGATTGCTGGGGTTGTACCACCACTCGCGATAGATGGTCTGCAGATCGGTTCGCAACGGCAATATGGAACTTGTGGAATCAGTATGCCGGAAGGCTTTCTGAATGTTATCTGCTTCGAGATACGGCAACAAAATATAAAGAGCACCGACAAAGGAGCCGCCGTTGGCATAGGCAACATTTACGGAACTACTGTACGCCCCGCTGGTCAGGCTGGGGGATATGCCCAGGTAACCCGGTGGCAGGCGATGATGATCGGTGTGGTAATTGTGGGCAGCTACCGCAATCTGACGCAGGTTGCTCTGACAGAGCATTCGGTTGGCAGCTTCCCGCACTTTCTGCACTGCTGGCAAGAGCATTGCCATGAGCAAGGCAATAATGTCAATCACCACCAGCAGTTCAATCAATGTAAAACCAGTTCGGCTTCGATAGGCTGACATGTTTCCTCTCTTGTTCAGGATTAAGGTGACATGTCAGGTATCCAGCGGGGGACAGAACCTTTCAGGAAAAGCAATGCTTGGCGGAGCAGATTTATCCAGTCGAAAGCATCAACGTAAAAATACCCACGACCAAGCAGTCGTGGGTATTCCTTAATTTATTGGGGCTATTTTTTCAGGTTTTTGACTTCGCGGACAGCACCTAAAGGAAATCCTTGAACTTCAATTACTTCTCCGCTTTTGGCAGCAGCATTCTTCGCAGCAATGACATGATTGCCATCATCACTTACCGCTACCCACAACCCGTCGAGATCGTCATCTAACTTGACTTCATCAACAGCGAAGCCGTGCATTTCAACACCGTTATCATCGACAGCCACAAAGAAACCTTCGACCTGAACGGCATCGAGTTTGGCCTGGTTGGGACGGGCTGGAGCGTTGGCATAGATCAACACACCAACTCCACCAAGCAGACAGATTGACATGGCGGCAACAGTCAGCAGTTTGAGCTTGGATAACAACATGGTTTTGATCACTCCTTCGGCAAGCACCTGGGGAGCAGCATTCGCTGCCCCATTGAGTGCTGCAATCTGTACGGCATCGCAGGCCGCCTTCAGTGTGCCCTGAGCCAGGTTCGGCGGAACGACCACCGGGGCGCGGGCACGAAGCAACAGAGCGATCAGCATGGCAATCGTGAAAATGCCAAAGTAGGGAGCCAGCCTGCGACGGAGAAGTTTTCGCCCGCGAGCCAGTCGGCTCGAAAGCGTTCCCTCGGAAATCTGCAGGTTACTTGCCGCATCACGGCGACTCATTCCCTGCAGCTCGCAAAGCACCAGGGGAGCACGGTATTTCTCCGGCAACTCCGCCATGGCCTGATCCAGCAACGCCAGATCATCCCGCACTTCAACTGAAACCACGGTGGTAGCAGGTTGTTCAGGCATGGTTTTCACCTGTTGATCCCGCAACCGCTGCCTCTGAGCTGCCAGCCGCAACTTGCCCGACGTCAGACAAGCCACACGGTACAGCCAGGGGCCAACGTGATTTCTTTTTTTGATGGAAGCAGCCTTGCGTGCCAGGACGAGAAAGGTAGCCTGGAACGCATCGTCAGCATCCGAGGAATTCCCCAGTTGCCTGCGGCACGTTGCCAGCACCATTGCCCCGTGCCGACCCACTAAATCGGCAAAGGCTCTCTCATCATGTACTTCGAGAAATTGCCTCAGCAAATCAGCATCACTCGAAATGCAAGGGTCTTCTGCAATCATCGGCACCTGTTCACGTTTGCCTGAGGGCGAATAAGGCATACCCAGTTCTCCCTCACTGTGCAGATCGTTCAACATAGAGTGCCCACCGAAGGGGTTGCGCGTCCCGAAATATTGTTATCATTATGTTTTTATTCGTTCCGCATGATTCATTTGCATGTTCCGTGTGAAACAGCCAGTTTCATGCAGTCGTAGCTGATGTTACAGGATACAATGTATGTGAGATATGTTTTTACACAATCATTCTCTTCTTCATGATACAGGAAGCGCCCATGTCACAAGAACTTGTCACTGTCATGACATTCATGAGCGAAGAAGATGCTGAACTCAAACGCATGCTGCTGGAACGATCGGGCATCCAGGGCTTTATCACTGATGCAGAAGTTGTCTCAATGACCTGGCTGTTGGGGAATGCCGTCGGCGCGATCAAGCTGCAGGTGGCTGAAGCGGATGCTGAACGGGCAGTAGATGTATTGAAACATGCCGCACACACCCATCGCAAAGAAAACCATTGCCTGGCCTGTAATGCCAAAATGGCCCCGAATCAGGATGTGTGTCCGCAATGTGGGTGGACTTATGAGCAATGAGTGACACGCATTATTTTAATCAAGTTCCGCAATCATTTGCTCTTGGATTTTTTCTCAAATAGCGTGGCAATGACCGCGCGAAGTCCAAGACCAAGAGCGGATAAAAATCCAAGCCCAACAACAAGCATGTAAAGTGACTGTCCCGTTATTACAATGGCAGCAAATCCACCGAAAAATAATAGAAGTGTCAGGATGATGTGGGTCTTTATTGACATCAGCATTAAACCCTGAATGAAATAGGCCTCAGCAAACTCATTTCTGGTGAAGAATAACTATCCCGTTGAGTAAACGTTGGCGAAGCCAGAGTATCAGGTGAGGCATGCCTGAACAACTCTGATTATTTGCATATTACTTTTCAGGTTTCGCCATCCATTTACACGCGGATTACATCCTTCATCGCTTCTTGTTCACCGTCATCGCATCAAACAGTCTGCCTTCCGCATCGAATGCTTTGAAGTGCAGCGTGGCGTCGTGAACGGTGACGTAGCAGTAATGATAACACGAACGTTGCTCGGCTTTGAACCAGTGAGGCGTGGCGGAAAAGTCTTCGAGTTTGCCGCCGCCGCCACCACTGGTAATGTAAGTGGTACCTTGCTGATGGTCGATTTTCTTCTCCCGTAGAGGCCAGGTGCGTTCATAGACATGAATGTGGCCGTTGAACACGACATCGACCTTGTGCTTTTCGTAGAGGGCCACGAGGTGGCGTTGTACTCGAGGTTCGCCATCACCATTTTTGCCGTACCAGGAATAGCCAAAATCATCATCATCGGATGAATAGGCGGGGTGATGGTGAAAGACGACTTTCCAGGTCGCCTTGGATGCGGCTAGTTCTTTATCGAGCCATTGATATTGTTCACCGCTTGGGCTGAGATTTCGCAAATCGTTGGAATCGATGGCAAAGAAATCTGCGTTGCCATAGGTGAAACGGTAGTAATACTTCGGATCGGGCATGCTGAAGTAACGGTAATAGTGCGGATCGTTCTTCTCGTGGTTGCCAATGGTGGGAATCACTGCCACGCGGCGGAACAGCATGTTGGATGGCCCAAAAAGATCGTAAATCCACTGGCTCTTTTCTCTGCCATCGTCAACAACGTCGCCACAGTGCAGCACAAAGTTGGGCCGCCGATCCCACATCTGCCTGGCAATGCGGCCTGTGATTTCTGGGTTGCGTTGCGTGTCGCCCACCACCGTAAACGACCAGGCTTCATTAGATCGAACGGCTGTCATAAAGGTACTGAAATCGCTTTGCAGGACGCTGCCATCGCCAGCGGTAGTTTCAACCTGGTAGATATAGCGAGAGCTCGGCTTGAGGTTGGAGAGTTCCACACGATGCATCTCGCCCGCTACGCCTTCGATGCGATGCTGCAGTTTGGGCGCGATAGGCTTTTTAGTCTTGGCATCGTATTTGACGGTCTCCGCTTCGCTGTAGTGCAGCACGGTGGAGCCAGACTGATTGGTTTCCCACATGATGGTGATGCCATTCTGGGTAGGGTATTGCAGATAGGGTTCTATGAGAAATTTCAACTGCGGGTTGCTGCTGGTATGTTTGGTCTCAGGCTCGCTGGGTGAAGAACTGGCAACGCTGAGCCACCAGGTGGCCAGCACGAGGGCAAGAGCGCCGATGGCAACGAGGTAGTTTGATTTGCTCGTGGGCATGTGGAATCCGATCCAGGCGGGGACGATAAGTGCAGTATTCGGGCAGGAAGATATTCTACAGACGATCAAGACCTGATTATTGCTGCATCTGTTTAGGTTCAGTTTTATTTATTGCAGCCTGTGTTACAGATCGAGGATCGTAGCCATAGTATTCCTGGCCAAGTTGCCTGAGTTTCATCACCAGTTGTCTTGCTCCTTCGTGCCGTTCAAGACGTTGCTGAGGGGTCAGCGCCTGCAAGTCGCGCAGTTGCTCCATATCCACCTCAGCAATTTGCTCAGGCGTGGGGTTGAACCAATCTGAATTCATTTCCGGCAAGTGTGAACCCTTACTCTGCCTCTTCAAGATAAGTATACCCTTCCAGGCCTGCTTCGTAAAAGCGAAGGAACTCGCGTGATTCTTCGACACTGATGCGGCTGTTCTTGACTGCTTTCTCCACGTCGCGACGCATTAACTGGGATAACTTGTCTGCAGAGTATTGCACATAAGCCAGCACTTCACGGACAGAATCGCCCTTGATGACTTCCTCTATCACCGGGTCGCCATCTTCATCAATCTTGACGTGTACTGCGTTGGTGTCACCCAGCAGATTATGGAGATCGCCAAGAATTTCCTGATAGGCACCCACCAGGAATACACCCAGGTAATAAGGCTCATTGTGAGCAACGGTATGCAATTCGAGCGTGTTCTTGACATCTTTTAAATCAATGAACTGATCGATTTTGCCATCGCTATCACAGGTGATATCGCCAAGAATGCCCTTCCTCGTCGGGGCTTCTTTCAGGCGGTGAATCGGCATGATCGGGAACAGTTGCTTGATGGCCCACGCATCCGGCATCGACTGGAAGACGGAGAAATTGCAGAAATAGGTATCGGAGACCATCGCCTGCAAGCCGACCAGTTCTTCAGGAACATAATCTATTTCCTTGATGAGTTTCAGCAGTTTGCTGGAGAAACTCCAGAAGAGTCTTTCGGTCAGCCCGCGTGTCTCCAGGTCCAGGTGGCCTGTGTTGAAGAGCGTCAGTGTTTCATCGATAGCCTGCGAGGCGTCGTGATAACATTCCAAGTAGTTTTTCTTGTTTAGTTCTGTGCAGGCAGCGTAGAGTTCCGCCACAGGCTTGGGTGCATCTTCGGGCAGCTTGGGTGGAATCTGGAAGTGATCAAACCCACTGGTTCCGAGAACATCGAATACCAGCACGCTGTGATAAGCCACCATGCCTCGACCACTTTCGGTAATGATCGTAGGGTGAGGCACATTTGCTTCGTCACAAATATCCTTGATGCGGAAGACGATGTCGTTGGCATATTCCTGAAGCGTGTAATTGATGGATGATTCAAAGTCAGTCTGGGAACCATCGTAATCGATGCCGAGACCGCCCCCGACATCGAGGTATTTCATGCCCGCACCCAGGCGGTGCAGCTCTACATAAACACGGACTGCTTCGTTGATGGCGCCTTTGACGTTGCGGATATTGGTGATCTGGCTGCCCAGGTGGAAGTGGAGCAACTGCAGGCTATCCGCCATGCCTTCCTGCTTGAGATATTCAACTGCATCGAGAATTTCAGTGATAGTCAGGCCAAACTTGGAGCGATAGCCTGCAGAAAGTTTCCACCGGCCTGCACCGCGAGCCGCCAGCTTAGCGCGAACGCCGATTACGGGTTTGACACCCAACCCCTTCGCATGCTTCACAATGCTGGTCAGTTCGGTGAATTTTTCGACCACGGGAATGATGTTTTTTCCCAGCTTGCGTGCCAGCATGGTCATCTTGATGAATTCATCATCCTTGAAGCCATTGCAGATAATGGGTACATCGTGCCCACTGGTGAGAGCGAGCACTGCCAGTAGTTCCGGTTTGGAACCTGCTTCCAGTCCGAACTGTAATGGAGCACCGAAGTTAATGATCTCTTCAACTACCTGGCGCTGTTGATTCACCTTGATGGGATAGACGCTGCAATAACTGTTTTGATACTGGAACTCGAGCATGGCCTGCTGAAAGGCCTGGTGCATCTCGGTAATACGATGGCGAAGGATATCGGTAAATCTGAGCAGGATGGGTAACTGAATGCCTCGTGCCTGTAACTGGTCGATCAGTTTTTTCAGATCGATGCCGGGCTGATCGTTCTTATTCGGATGAACCACGACGTGGCCATCAGCATTTATGCTGAAATAGCCTTTGCCCCAGTTGCGGATGTTATAAGTGTCGTAAGCGTCCTGAATGGTCCACTGGTCCATCAGCTTCATCGTCGGGGTTCACCTGTATTAGAACATGAAAACAGTATTGCCATGATCGGTGTTTCCACGCAATCGTCAAGAACAGAACCGACAAAGGTACTGAAAGTTGCAATCTGACTGCTTGCCAACGGGAAAAAGTCGTTTATGCTGAGTTGCAACAACACCCTTTGAGAATAGACCATGTTACGCAAAGCTTTGCTCTTCTGTTGTCTCTGCAGCGTCGCATCCTTCGTTGGATGTGGAAGTTCCAAGTCGACCAGTGTGGTTCCCAAAGGCTCGGCAATCAGTGGCGATCTGCGGGTTACATTTATCAGCAACAATGCCCATGAATTCTGGAAGCTCGCTGAACTAGGTGTCAGGCAGGCCGAGAAAGACCTCGGCGTGAAAGCTGATTTCCGGATGCCCGCCAAAGGTAGCGCTGATGAACAAAGGCAGATTATCGAAGATCTGATTACCCAGGGTGTGAAACATTTTGCTGTCAGCCCTAACGATGCTGAGAACCAGGGCGAATACTACGATGCCAAGAGCAAGGAAGGGATTCAGATTATTACCGTCGATAATGATCTGCTTCCCGGTAGCAAACGGCTGTGCTTCCTGGGCACCAACAATTTTGCAGCAGGGCAATCGGCTGGTGAACTGGTGAAGAAAGCTGTACCTGGTGGGAAGGTAGTCATTTTTGTAGGCAAGTTGGATAACCTTAATGCACAGCAACGTCGCAACGGTGTGATTGCTTCGCTAGCCGGGTTAAAGACTATGGAAGAGGCCAACGCACTGGTGAAGAAAGGTTACCCCATTGCCGCTGGTGCTTATCAGATTCTCGATACCATGACGGACAATGCCGAAGATGCCCGCTGCAAAGCTAATGCCGAAGACATGATGATCAAACATCCAGATGTTGCATGCATGGTAGGTCTCTGGGCTTACAATGCGCCGCAGATTCTTCTGGCAGCCAAGGATCAGAAGAAATTAGACAAGCTGAAAATCGTCAGTTTCGATGAGCAGAAAGAAACGCTGGATGGCATTCGCTCCGGTGAAATCGTTGGCACCATTGTTCAGCAGCCTTATGAATTCGGCTATCGGAGCGTGAAGACTCTGGTGGAAGTGGCAAAAGGAAACAAATCCGTGCTGCCTGCCGATGGCATCGGTTACATTGAGCATCAGGTAATTGAAAAAGGCAATGTTGATGCCTTTGAGAAAAAGCTCAATGAATTACGTTCCAAAAAATAGCCGCTCAACCTATTTAACGTGGCACCAGATAAACCCCGGCTAGTCGATCATATAAGCCTCGCTGGGGCCAGATCAAAGTGCATACGGCACAGGCTGCGAGATAGATCAGGGCCAGCCACCAGGGTATCCAGTATATCCACCAGGCGCCGGAAGCAGGCTCGCTTCCCTGGCTGGCATCCTGAATCCAGACTGATGCAAGAATCAAAGCAAAGAACGGCAGCCAGATCAGGATCGATCGCCAGCCACACTGCAGCATGCTTGCTCGGTTCCCCACGCTGTTTTGCAGGTCGATGCCCATCAGTTTGAACGATAACCCGCCATGCGCAATCATCGCCCAGATTACCCAGAGAAGAAACCATGGTAAAATGGTCCAGAGGGCCAATTGCCAAGCAGTCAACCGATTGACTAGTGGCAGAACTTCCTGATCAAGCGGTTTGGGAACCAGTGCATGTCGCAACGTGCGCTGCAACTCATGAACTAGAACGGGATCACGTTCACCATTCTGGCTGTCAGCTCTGCTGTTGGATGCATTTGCCATGATCTCGACTGCAGCCAATTGAGGAAGAATGGCTGCCATGCTCAGTTGATTCCGCAATGCCTGCAATTGACTTCGATCAATCTGCTGCTGTTTGATCAACCAACCCTGACAGGCGGACATCAGTAGTTGATCGCGCGTCGTCGGGCTGAACAGGCGAATAGGTGCAGTCGATGCAAATTCGAGCAGCCCAGCTTGCCGAATCAATCGCGATTCAAAGACATTGTCACGCAGAAACTGCTTAAACAGTGGAATATTTTTTGGATCGCTGAACCATTCAATGTACCGATCCGCGCGGCGAACCTGGTGCGTTAGCTGAAGCGTGGGTTTGATCTCGGCGTAATATCGGCTGACTACCAGAATCGCCAGGAGGATGGGACTTAACAGCGTGCCTGCAATAAGCAGTTGCCCTAAGCGCATCATGGCGGTGACTTCGGCAGGTCTCTCTTTGGTCTTGCGCAGATCATCAGCCACTTCATCGGGCGACGTATAAGGTTCACGGGTCAAGCCTGATAAACGATTTAAAATCGGTCGATCGAAAGCTGGCACTGGAGCACGAACTGCACGCGGCTTGGCAGGTAGTGCAGCATTGCCTTCGAGCATGAACTGTGCAGCCTGTTTGAGAAACTGTACTGAACGCTGTGCTTCGCTGCTGGCAGTATCATCGATGCTGTCTTGAGTTGTATTGTGAAATCTCGCGCCGACAACCAATACCTGGCCTTCCGGCAACAGCCAGATTTGCTCCAGACTGAGTTCATCGGGGAAGGTATCGTCTTTCACTGCTGAAGCCAGTTCATCAGCCAGTTGCTTGAGCAGATACCGGGTAACACCCCAGGACAGTTTGCCTTCACTGGCTACCAGCTGAGTCAGTGAACAGCCTGTGTTGGGGGCAATGTAAGCATCCCAGTGATGGGTGATTTTGCTGGATCGATTGCTGAGTGCAACTTCACCACCGCCGAGCCAGCGGATGCGCGTGCTGCGACTGATCTCACGTCGTGCGGTGCTGATCTTTCCCTCTTCATGGGGCCGCATCACCAGCCATACTTTTCGATCGAGTATCAGATCTTTTCCAACCAGGTAAATTCGATCATCCAGGACACGATGGATACCATCAATGGCATAGTTGCCAATACGCGCCGGAATTCCCGGAGGCAACGGAGCCGGTGGTTCTGGGGGAAAGTATGGAAATTGAATCTGCTGGGGGGTGGGAGGCACCAGCACGACACAAGTTCTGCTGAGGATTTCATGCAACCCGCGATAGCCGCCCTGGGCACGCATGGAATCAAAGAGCAGCAAGATACCGATGCCGTGAAATATCCACTTGAACCAGTCGCTGCCAGTGAGAGCCAGCGCCAATAATCCTGGCAATGCCACAATGACAAAAAAACCTAATGCCCGCAGCAGCAGTTGTCTTCGCTTGGGCGGTTTTCCCGGTCGAAGGCCACCCACTTTCAGATGCAACAGCCATTTGCCGAAACTGGCTCCAGCCATCACCTCGGTGACGAGAAAATAAGCCAGAATCAATAGCCACATTCCGAGATCAACTGTCAGGTCGACCAGTTCAGGCCCCCAGATGATAGGAGGCATCAAGCGGGGAACCAGTTGGTGAATCAGAATCAATCCAGGAGATAACAACGCAAAATCGATCAATGCAGCACGGATGCGAACTCGCCTGGGCGCGTTCTGCAGATACCCTGGCAGAAACTGCAACAACGCTTGACGAAACTCCTGCAGGCTCATGTAACGAGCTTCACGGTCACGCTCCAAGCCGCGGAGAATCACACGATCCAGTTCGACCGGTACATCTGTTCTGAAATTAAGAATACTCTGCGGCTTTTCACTGACGATCCGGGCAATGGTGGCGGTGTTGTCACCACCTTCAAAGGGCGCCTGCCCGGTCAGCAGGAAGTACATGGTCGCAGCCACCGAATAAACATCGGTGCGGAAGTCGACCATTTCGCCCTTGATCTGTTCCGGCGATGCATAAAGCGGCGTGCCAACAAACGCCCCGGTTCGCGTGATGCCCTCCTCGTTCTCGCCAGTGGTCTGATCCTTATCGGGCGATTTACCAAGGTAGCTGTCTGAAACTGGCAACACTTTGGAGAGACCGAAGTCACCAACCTTGACATGTCCATCCGTGAGCACGAAGCAGTTGGACGGTTTGACATCACGATGAATGACGCCTAACTGATGTGCAGCCTGCAGGCCATCCATAACATCAAGAATCTTCTTGATAGCCTGCCCGATCTGCAACGGGCCTTGCTGGTTCACAATATCCTTGAGCGTAGCTCCGGGCATCAGCTCCATGACAATGTAAGGGCGGCCCTTATCTTCATCAGTATGGTAGACGAAGACACAGCGAGGATTGGTAATCAGGCTGGCCAGACGGCCTTCCTGTCGAAAGCGTTCGAGATTGTCTTCCGATGCTGCAATCTGAGGCTTGATCAGCTTAACTGCCACGCGTCTGCCGTTACTCGCATCCTCGGCTTCATAGACCGTTCCCATTCCACCGGCACCCAACTGGCGGATGACGGTATAACTGCCAATCTGTTTGGGGATAAGAGGCGTGCCACCGGCAAAGGTAATGATGCGGTCAGGCGGGGGAAGCTGGGTAACGCTTTGTGGATCGGTTGATGGCGCATCCTTAAAGGAATGCGTGGTAACCAGGTCTTTCTTGACGAGTTTCTTTCCGCAGAAAGCGCAAAACGAGGGACGATCTCCGCTGAACTCCAGGCTGCGCTCACAAGCATCGCACGTAACAACCATGAAGTTTGCCGAGTCTCCCTGAAATGTTCACTGTAAGGTAACATTGTGAATGGATGGGATGCATCAACAACCCATCTGCCATGCCGCGATTGGCACGGCTTCACCCCGCTACCTATCTTAAGACTTTGCAGCAGGTGCCCGCAAGTGAACATGAACAGCAAATCAATTGCTGCATCAGTTTTGGCAAGCAATAATGATCGTAACGAACTCATCGGCCTTCAGGCTGGCCCCGCCGACGAGTAACCCATCAACATTGGGCTGGGAAATCAACTGCTTGGCATTTCCCGCATTGACGCTGCCGCCATACTGGATGCAGAGTTTCTCTGCAACGGCTGCAGAATACTGCCTGGTCAACCAGCCACGAATGAACTGATGAACCTCTTCCGCCTGATCGGGAGTGGCAACGACACCGGTGCCGATGGCCCAGACAGGTTCATAGGCCAGCACCAGCTTTTCGGGGTCAGGCGTAATACCCTCCAGGCTGCCGACTAACTGGGATTCAACCACTTTTTCAGTCTGGTTCTGCTGTCGCTGTTCGAGCGTTTCACCAATGCAGAGAATGACATTCAGCCCGGCAGCCAAAGCTGCTTTCACTTTTTTATTGATCAGCTTATTGTCTTCACCTATTACCAACCGACGTTCGCTGTGCCCCACCAGGGTCCAGGTGCAGCCACAATCCAGAGCCATAGCCGGACTTACTTCACCGGTGAAGGCCCCTTTGGTTTCGCAGTAGACATTCTGGCTGCCGAGCACAACGGGACTGTTCTTAATCTGTGCATGAACCGTCATGAGATAGGGAAACGGCGGACACACCCCGGCACGCACACCCTGCAATTGGGGCAGTTTAACTGCAATGTGCTTCGCCAGCGACTCACACCCCTGGCGATCCAGGTTCATTTTCCAGTTACCTACCACAAACGGAATACGCATTGTCTATTTTCCTGAACTGTGATGACGCTATTTAAGGGGAGTTTGACTTGAAGGCAACAGGACTTCGGCAGCACGCAGATATCTGTTGTTTCAGAGAATTGATCTGGTAACATCAGACTCGCCTGAATGCTTTCTACCTAATTAGTGATCACTGGTTGAATACATGACCAAAATTGACGAAATTGCACCTGATGTTTTTCGGCTGTCGATCTATGTGCCTGGGATTGACATGCAGTTCAATCATTTCCTGGTTCGTGATGAGGAACCATTGCTGTTTCATGCTGGCCTTAAGAAAATGTTCCCTGCATTGCGGGAGGCGGTAGCCACATTGATAGACCCCACGACGCTACGGCATATTGCCTGGAGTCATTTCGAATCGGATGAGTGTGGCGGACTGAACGAGTGGCTGGAGCAGGCACCACATGCCCAGCCTGTCTGCACGCTGGTTGGCAAGATTGTCAGTGTGGATGACTTTGCCATCCGCCCTGCTTTGGGCATGACGGCAGACGATGTCCTTGTCACGGGCAAATACCGATACCGTTTCTATCGTTCACCTCACATACCGCATGGCTGGGATGCAGGTGTGCTGTTCGAAGAGACACAGAAAACATTGTTCTGTTCCGATCTGTTTCATCACTTCGGAGACGTTGCTCCTGTTACAACATCGGAACTGATTGAACCAACCCAACGGGCTATGCAGCAAATGCAGCAAGGCCCGCTGGCAGCTTACATGCCGTACACGCGGCAAACCGAAGGAGTGCTGCTATCACTGGCTGATCTCCAGCCGCAATCGCTGGCGGTGATGCATGGCTCGTCCTACATCGGCCAGGCTGGCCGATTGTTAAGTGAACTGGCAGGAGTGGTGAAGGCGAATTTTGATGTGGGGTAGGAGGCAGTAACAAATTTCCCATAACTATGCATTCCAACTGCAAGTGCACTAAGGCGACGTTGATAAGTGTGTATTGAGGAATGGTTCAGTAAAATTCAACAATCCAAGCTCTTCCAGTTTATAATGCTACCATGCAAAGATTGGCATGCTGGAGTTGATCCGTGCTGAAGTCAAGATATGAGTGGTCTACGTTGAAATTCCCGTGGTGGCAGCGATGGCTGCTACTGGCTGTATCTCTTGTATTAGTCATGCTGGCGTTTTTCGTATCTCTTATCGTCATGACTTGCTTTGCTGTAACATCAGTCTTCCGCCGACTCCGGCCAGCATCGTGGAGGGCTGCAGGAAGTGAGCGGCCAGTCGAATCTGAAGTATGCCCCTGGTGCAACGCAAGCCTCAAAGCAATGTTCGTAAAAGATGGCGTACAACTGGGAATTTGTCCGAGTTGTGATCGAGAAATGGAACGTTGGGCACTCGGCGGACATTGGTCACCCTGGCAGGCAACGGAGGCTATCGCGGGACGTCAGTTAACGTCATGAGCCAGAGCATATGAAAGTAACAACCAACGTTGGGGAAATACTCTCCCAACAGTGCAACACAGTAGTTAAACCACTAGCTCCTTCATCACATGCCCATGCACATCGGTCAGCCTGCGGTCGATGCCGTTGTTTCTCACTGTCAGTTTCAGATGATCGATCCCAAGCAGATGCAGCATGGTGGCATGGATGTCGTAAACCTGCGTCGGGCTGTTTCGATTCAGTGGTTTGTAGCCAAACTCGTCGCTGGGGCCGATGGTGATGCCGGGCTTGATACCGCCGCCGCAGAGCCAATTGGTGAAACAGAAGGGGTTATGATCACGCCCTGCTCCGCTTTGACTGCTGGGCATGCGGCCAAATTCGGTGGTCCACAGCACGATAGTGTCATCGAGCAAGCCACGTTGTTTCAGATCGGTCAGAAATGAAGCGATGCCTCGCGACATGCCTAGCGCCAGGGGGCCGTGGTCGCGGGCGATGTTCTCATGCGAATCCCAATTACGGCGGGGGAAACTGTTGTCGTTGCCGAGCCAGACCTGAATGAACCGCACGCCCCGTTCCAGCAGTCGACGGGCAATCAGGCACCGTCGGCTGAAGCAGATGGTTTCTTCCAGATCGTTAATCTCCGTGGAGAAACTCGGTGGTATAGCATCCAGATGATACAGCTTTTTAACATGCTCCGGCTCCTTTTCCCATTGCAACGCTTCGGGGGCAGCCAACTGCATGCGTGCTGCCAGTTCGTAACTGGCCAACCGGCCTGAGAGCCGCAGATCGTCAGCACGGCTCTGTGCGTGATGAGCATTCATCTGCTTCAGCAATTGTTGAGTTGCTGTTTCGCTCTCTGAGGAAACGTAGGCCCCCTGTTTATCGGGAAAAAGATACTGCACCGGCTGTTTCGATTCAGTACGGATGACCGTAGCACTGTGTTGTGATGGCAGGAAAGATGCATCCCAGTTTTTGGTGCCGTTGGAACCATAGCCTCGGTGATCGGGAAGCACGACAAAGGTGGGAAGATTGTCGTTCAGACTTCCGAGTCCGTAACTCACCCAGCATCCCATGCCGGGGAATCCTGGACGAGTGAAGCCGGTGGTCTGCAACAGTGTGCCCTGGCTATGTACTCCCGAACTGTTCACCATGTTGTGGACAAAGGCTAGATCATCCACCAGCGAGCCGAGTGGTGCAGCGATATCACTGAGCATCTTTCCCGATTTGCCGTAGAGTTTGAATTCCCACGGGCTCTTGAGCCAGGGGCCCAAGCCATCCTGGAAGGCTTCAACCGGTTCGCCAAAGTCGGATTTCTTGCCGTGGTGTTTGATAAGGGCTGGCTTGAAATCGTACAGATCGAGATGACTCGCCCCGCCCGCCATAAAGAACTGCACAACTCGTTTAGCCTTGGCTGGGTGATGGAGTCCATCCTTCTTATCTGAAGCGAGAGCTTGGTCACGTTGCAGCAGCGCGAACAACCCCGTTCCCAGCAGGCCACTGGTGGTGGAGTTCAGCCAGTCTCGACGCGAAAAGAGCATGCGGTCAATCCACAAAAGTAAATTCGTTCAGATTCCAGAGCAGCCTGCCCAGTTGCACGATGCCGTGCTTTTCGACGTACGCTTTCAAGGATTCCGCTTCTGTTGGCGTCGGGGCACGTTGCAGCACCCATTGCATGGCTTTTTCAATCTGTTTGTCGATGTCTTTTTCCTGCTGCAATTGTTCAGCAAAATGTCGGCTCATGACCAGTAGCAACGGATCATTGAGCAACGCCAGCGCTTGTAACGGCGATACTGTCTGGTTGCGTTTATCCACCAGAATAGACGGATCAGCGCAGTCCATCGTCGCCATCCACGGATTCTGCTGCGAGCGCACGATGGAACGATAGATGGCCCGGCGATGCAACTTGGGATCGTTCGGATCTTTCAATTCATACTGATAATGAGGCGAATGTTCCGGCTTTTCAACAACATAGTCCTGATAGCTGGGGCCACCCATGGTCAGGTCGAGTTTGCCAGCCGTCTGCAACACGCTGTCGCGGAGGGCTTCCGCTTCCAGACGACGGCGGTTCATTCGCCAGAGCAGGCGATTGCCTGAATCAACGGTAATGGCTTTTAGGGTTTCGTCACTCACCTGGCTGGTCTGCTGATAGACCGCGCTGGTAACGATCAATCGATGCAGTTTCTTGAATGAGCCATGCTTACGAAAGTCATCAGCAAGCCAATCGAGTAGTTCAGGATGCGAAGGCTTTTGCCCCATGCGGCCAAAGTCGTTGGGTGTTTCGACCAACCCTTGAGTGAAATGATAGAGCCAGACTCGGTTGACGATGGATCGCCAGGTGAGCGGATTATCTCGATGAACCAGCCAGCGTGCCAGGGCTGCCCGGCGTTCACCTTCAGGTGCTGCTTTGGGAAGGTCAAATGCTGCTGGCATATGTTTGAGCATGCTCATGGAGCCAGGTTGCACTTCTTTGCCTGGCCTGGTGACGTTGCCTCGCGTAAGTAGATAGATAGGCCGGGGAGTGCCAGCGGTTCCTTTGAAGTTGCCTTGTCCAAAATGCACCGTGCCGCTGTATACCTTGGACTGTGCCGGAAGCGTTTTGAGTTGTGATTCGAGATCGCTGATCTGCTTTTCGTGAAGAGCGATCCGTTCTGTTATCGAGGCGGGAACCAGCGAGCGATGCAGTGCCTGCAGCTTCAGTTCTAACTGACGCACACGATGCAGATCCAAAGGCTTGGGAACGATGCCATCTATCAGGTTAGTTTTTAACCAGCGTGGGCCAGCTTCAATGGAATCAAGTGAAGTCACCGTTGCCTTAAGAGACACGTTTTCACCGTCTGCATTGAAAACCCTCCACTCTGCCAGGGATAAGTGATAATCGTTTTGCCGATGCGCCAGTTCGGTTGCAGTTAAACGCAGATAGCGCACGTTAGCATTGACATCAACCGCTACCGGCATGGTGCCAGGATTGGGCTGTACCTCAGCCGTGCGATCAACCAGCATAATGGAATCGCGCATATCTTCGTGTAGCGAAGCAGTAATGCGATACCTTCTGGGAAAGCCAAAGCCCGGACCGATCTGATTGAAATCATCGTAGCAGCCAATGAGTTCCAGTTTGCGAATGGCAATAGGCTCTTTGAGATCGAGCTGTACCCATTTCTCGGTATTGGCCTTTTTCGCCAACTGGCTGTGATATCCATAAGCCGGTGATGAGTTGCCAGCCTGTTGCTTCAACTCAGCAATCTGTTTCTTGAGTTGTTCCAATTCAGGCGACGAGATTTGGCTTCGTTCCTGATGCAGTTTCTGCAATTCCATTTGTGATGCAGCCAGTTTCAGCTGAAGTTTCTCCCGCTGCCTGGCAACAGTTGGGTCTTTATCGTAAGCCTTGTCCGTGCGGTCAATAGCAGCAAAGACGGCCTGCAGACGATAGTAGTCCTCAGTGGGAATGGGATCGAACTTGTGCTGATGACACTGGGCACAATGAACGGTCGTACTTTGAAAAGTGTTAATGGTATTAGCTACCATGTCGTCGCGGTCGAGATGGCGAGCGATTTTGCCGTCGATTTTAGTTTCAGGCAGTTCGACGTGTCCGATGAAATCCCACGGACCTGCAGAAAGAAACCCCAGTGCCTCGATGCCATCGTGGGTGTAGGGATAGAGCACATCGCCGGCAATTTGCTCTTCAACAAACCTGCTGTAGGGTTTGTCTTCATTGAAAGCACGAATGACATAATCGCGGTAAGGCCAGGCATTCGGGCGAGGTTGATCCTTATCGTAGCCATGCGTTTCACCGTAATGAACGATATCGAGCCAGTGGCGTGCCCAGCGTTCGCCATAGCGAGGCGAAGCGAGGTATTCATCAACCTGCTTGGCGTAAGCATCAGGAGAAGTGTCTTTCAGAAACCGGTCCACTTCTTCCGGCGTGGGAGGTAAGCCGAGCAAATCGAATTTCAAACGACGAATGAGGGTGCGTTTATCGGCTTGCGAACTTGGTTTGAGCTGTTGCTTTTGCAACTTATCCCAGATGAATGAATCGATGGGTCTTTTCGACCAGGCACTGCCTTCTTCAGAATGTTTTGGGATTGGTGGTGTTGATAAGGGTTTGAGCGACCACCAGATTTCTGCAGGCTTGCTCGATTTATCTTCAGGCCATGCTGCTCCCTGATCAATCCATTGCCTGATGCGTTGTAGTTCATCTTTCGATAATCGCGCCCCTTTGGGGGGCATGATCATGTCGGGCTCAAGGCCAGCAACATAACGATAGAGGCTGCTTCTGTCGCTTTGCCCGGGAACAATCGCTTTGCCCAGATCGCCCCCCTGCAACGCCGCATCACGCTGGTCGAGGCGGAGACTGCTCTTCTGTTTCTTCTCGCCATGACACTGGTAGCAGTGCTGTTGGAAGATGGGCTTGATCTGCGCGTTGAAATCGATGTCAGGCTGTCTGTCTTGAGCAGCAAGATTTACTATCCACCATAGAAATGCTGCACTCAACAGTACAAGAGCGATTATTCCATTGCGTTGCATTAGGTTCAACATGTGCATTCTGGCAGGGAAGAAGCAGGCAGATTATTATCATGACACGAGGCGTGTTCAAAGTCAATTTCGTAAACGGCAGTCACGAATAACCGCCAGCATACTCACCTTTCGGTAAATGCATTGAAAATCCCTTCAAGCAAGGTTTGACCAACCGGTGCTCCGGTCTGGTTCGAAAGAATGGCAATCACTATTTTTTCCTTCGGAAAGATAGCAAGCACGGAGGAAACACCGTGTCCACCGCCGGGTTGCACGTACATATCTCTTCCTGCACGATCTTTCACGACACGCCAGCCAAGTGCGAATGGAGTAACATCGCCTGCCATCGTTTTCTCTGCCCGGAAAAGGTTCTCAAGTGATTCCGCACGCAGAAAGCCGGGATTCAGAAGTGCTGATCCAAAACGGACCATATCATCTGCGGTCGAGAGATACCCTGCTCCAGCATGCTTGTAACTGGGATCTGCGTACGGTGCATGCCTAGTCTGATTGTTTTCGCGCATGTAGAAACAAGTGCGATTGGGAATAATATCACGCCGCACGTTGAGAACCGTGTCGTTCATTTTTAAAGGCTGCGTGACATAGTGCTGCATCAGCTCTGTGTACGGCTTGCCTGTTGCCTGCTCCATGGCTCCAGCAATCAGTGTGAACGGGCCGGTGGTGTAGTGTGATCGTTCCCGTAATCCGTATTTAAGTTTCTCGCCGTAGAGCAACTTCAGCGCCTCACTGGCTGAATAAGTAGTTGAAGTATTTCGAGTGGCAGCATCAATGCTGTCGTCAAGTCCACTGAGATGGCAGCCAATGAGCCTGGCAGTTATCCCTTTTCCTTTGAATGGAAACTCCGACAGATACTGTTCAAGCGGTGCATCAATATCAAACAGTTTTTCTTCCTGCAGTCTCATGGCCAGGGCCATAGTCAGCGATTTCGAAATGCTGCCAAGACCGAACTTGGTCTGTTTTGTCGCCGCAACCTGGCGTTCCAGATCAGACAGACCAAAGCCTTCCGACCAGCTGAATCTTCCTTCTTTAGCGATTGCCATTCCAACGCCGGGAACGCCCGATCTCTTCATCATTTCATTTATAAATTTAATACTGGACATGGCCGCATTGACAGGCACGAATTGCTGAGCCAACAACAATGGCTGGTCTAGCACCAGCCACACTAACACCAACAGAAACTTGATGATAAAACGAATCATGAAATGACCTGCCTCCCGTGATGTGACTCTACTGTCATTAATACGATCATAATCTGACCAATCCTCTCGATGCAATTGTCAGCAGGCATATCTGCAGCAAAAAGTAATAGCACTCTGCAATCTCGAACGCTACACTTCTCATTACGAAATTTGAGGAGTCATTGTGTCTGCCATCAACACTTATCTCGATCTGCTTACCGAATCATTAGCGCAAGATACTCAGGCCAGGATGGATCAGTATCACCAGCAGCACAAGCTCTTCTTTGGCGACCGGCTGATGTGCATGGTGCTGCGTCCACGCATGATCAGCCTTGCACAGTATCATTTCCTTCAACAGCGGGTGCGCATCCTGCTGAGAGCATTCAACAAGATTCAGACTGCAGCACTAGCCGATATCACGTTTCGCCAGCAGTTCGGCTTAAGTCCGCAGGAAGATGAATTGGCGCTCCTGGAACCTGGGTTTCATGCATTCCCCACTTCGCGGTTCGATTCGTTTTACGTCTCCGATCAGGAACTGCGGTTTACGGAATACAACTCAGAGACGCCAGCCGGTGCAGCTTACAACGTCGCGTTATCGCATATGTTCATGGGGCTGCCTGCATTCCAGGAGTTCCAGCGGAAGTATCAGGTCTATCCGTTACCGACGCATTACGGCGTGATGTCGTCGCTTCTCAAAGCCTATTACCAGTGGCTGGGCCGTCGCGAACTCCCTCGCATCGCCATTCTCGACTGGAAAGAAGTACCCACTTTCAGCGAGTTTGTGCTGTATCAGAATCTGTTCAAACAACATGGCATTGATGCTGTCATCGCGGACCCTCGCGAAGTCACTTATAACGGCAACAAACTCTCTACGTCTGATGGTAAGCCGATTGATCTGATTTACAAACGTGTCCTGATCAGTGAACTGCTGGAACGGGGAGGCATGGAACATCCAGTGGTTCGTGCAGTCCGTGCCGGGCATGTGTGCATGATCAATCCGTTCCGATGCAAGATACTGTACAAGAAGGCAAGCTTTGCTGTTCTCTCCGATGAACGCAACGCCCATCTGTTTGATGCCAACGAGTTATCTGCAGTTCAGGAACATATCCCCTGGACACGCGTCGTCGCGGAACGCAAATCTCAACTACCGATGGTACGTATTGCTTGTCCGGAAACAGTGAATGAAGCTGCGCGCAAGGTAGCTGGGCAAACGGTTGACCTGGTACCTTTTATCCTTGCGAACAAGGATGCTCTGGTGCTCAAACCCAATGATGATTACGGCGGAAAAGGCATCGTGCTCGGATGGACGGTAGATCAATCAACCTGGGAAAAGGCGGTGCAAACTGCGTTGACTACACCATACATCGTGCAAGAACGGGTGCACTTGCCGAAGGAACCATTCCCCTACCTATCAGATGGAAAACTGCAGGTCAGCGAGATCATGGTGGATACCAATCCGTTTGTTTATCATGGTGAATATGTGGAAGGATTCCTTTCCCGCATCTCAGCACATGAACTATTGAACGTCACCGCAGGAACTGGCTCAACGGTTCCGAGCTTTGTGGTGGAGCCACGTCAATAGCCGGGCGCATTAATTCTTTGTGAATAAATGTAGAGAGTCTTGACATCCGAAAGAATTAGGAGTTTAATACCTAAACATTTAGGACTCGGTACGCGAGGAAGACCCGTGCAGATTGCTATACAACCGACCCCACGCGAGTTGGAAATCCTGAAAGCCCTTTGGGATCATGGGCCCAGTGGTGTACGAGAGGTGTACCAGATATTGGCTGAAGCCCAAGACGAGGATTTGGCCTATAATACGGTGCAAACACTGCTTCGTATAATGGAAGATAAGGGCTTGGTCAAACATCATGTAGAAGGCCGGGCATTTATTTATTCGCCAATATTTTCTCGCGAACAGAGTGTTTCCGGTTATGTAGAACGGGTATTTAATGGGGCGGCCAGCGAAATGGTGGCTACCTTGCTCAATAATGAGCGTCTGCCAGCGAAAGAATTAGAGAAGATACAGGATTTAATCAACGAAGCCAAACGTCGCCGTGCGTGAGGCCGTTGTAGAAGTATTGGCAGTAAGCAATGCCTGTGAGGAGTGGATCATCATGCCAGACGCACTGTTCTCGCTCGACGGTTGGCTGCTGCGTACCACCTTGGCTGGAGGCATTGTTTTATTCATTGGCAGTGTATGGATGCTCCTCACCAGGCAGCCGGTGCAACGGCAGAGAATCGGGGAATCAGCACTTCTGGCCGCCCTTCTGGTTGCCCTGCCCGCTGCATTGCCTGCCTGGTGGTCACTGCCTGGCACTGAAGCAGCCAGCCCTACTAACAGGGCACTTTTCAATGGAAACCTTTCAGATCACTTGAATGTTCAACCCGCCAAACCAGAAAAAAAAGAGTCTGCATTTGCGAATTCCCTCGAACTGGCTGAGCAGGATGCAGAACTCTTTGAAATTGTTGGCCTGTTGCAGTCGCTGAAGAATGATGACGGAAGCGATGCCAGCCATCAGGACGGCGGAGTAATTTACCAGGAAACTCCACCTGCTGAAGCTGAAACAGCCAAATGCAAAGTCAAGGGTCTGTCATTTTCAATGCAGTTCTGGACTTGGACACTTCGAGGAATTGGAGTGACCTACCTGACGATGGTTCTGGTGCTTCTGATTCGGTGCAGCATTGGTTATTACGGATTGTGGCGTTACTGGCGGCATCGTCGCCCTGCCCCTGCACATGTTCACACAGCCCTGGCTGAACTCGAACCTGATCCTGCACTCCGACCGCGCATTGGAGTCAATTCTCTGGTTCATGGACCTGTCAGTTATGGCCTATGGAAGCCGACCATTCTGCTTCCACCTCATTTCTGCAATGAAGGCGATCCAGAAAAACTACGCTGGATTCTGGCCCATGAATTAACCCATCTACGTCGTCGCGATGCCTGGGGCTGCCTGCTTCTGGCTTTGGGCGGCGCGTTCTACTTCCATGTTCCCTGGTACTGGTGGATGAAACGGCATGTACGTCTGGCTCAGGAATACCTGGCTGACGCTGCAGCAGTGAAGTTCTCGAGCGCCGTGGAATATGCCCAATACCTGGTCAGTTTAACCTCCTGTTCGTCGCGGCCCACGCTGGCCAGCAGCCAGGCAACAGGTGTTTTCGAAACCCCATCTGATTTATACCGGAGAGTTCACATGTTATTGCATCAACGGAGCGTGCTCGAACGGGGCACCCCGCGCTGGTGGACCGTTACTGCTGCGGCCAGCTTCCTGGCCCTGGCTACCTGCACTGCAGGAATGAAACTTCAGGCTGTGGAACCTGACGTTCATGTTGCCAATACAACTCAGGCTGACGATGACGAGCAGAAAGTTGACAAGAAATCAAGCGACGTTAAAAAAGAACGCAAAGTCAAAGTCATCGTCGATGGAAAAGAAGTTAGCGGCGATGAAAAGAACGTCATCGTTCTTCAAGGTGATGATAAAGGCGATGGTAAACTTGCTCTTCGGATGCAGATTGCAGGCTTGGATGACAAACAGAAAAAAATTGATGAGGCTCTGAAAAAACTCGATCAGGCACTCGAAAAGATGCCTAAGCAACTTGATGCAGAAACCAAAGCCCGGCTGGAAGAAGTAAAAAAAACTCTGAAGTCAATGAAGGAAAATCAGCAGGTCTGGCTCAAGGCAGCAGATGAAGCCAAGGGTGAGGCCGCCAAGTTACATCTTCGCTTGCACGATCTGCATCAAGATCATGCGGCTCTCACAGAGGATGCCAAGAAACATATCGAGCTTCATCTGCAGCAGGCACAAAAACATGCCAAGCTGCAGACTGAAAGAGCAGCCCAGGCAGAAAAGCTGGCCAGTGATCATCGCGATAAAGCATTAGCTGCGGAAAAACTGGCGAAGCAGGCTCAGGAAAAAGCGCTCGTTCGCTGGCGAGAAGCCAGGAGTGGCGACGACCGGGATGCTGCCATCAAGGAACTGGAAAAGGCCATTGCTGAAAAAGAAAAGGCACTGAAGTCGCTCAAAGACAATACTGCCAAGCGTGGTGATATGGTAGCTCGCGTGGCTCCTGCATCAAGCAAAGGTCGATTGGGTGTCATGGTAGCCACCATTGATCCCACACTGCGAAGCCATCTCGATATTGGCGACGATCAGGGATTGCTGATTCAGAACGTGGTGGAAGACAGTGCAGCATGGAACAATGGCAAAGGCTTGAAGAATGGCGACATTCTGCTCAACCTGGGTGGCAAATCCATCAGTTCCAGCCCTGAAAAGTTCGTAGAACTGGTGAAGTCACTCAAGGAAGGAACACACTCCGCTACGGTGCTTCGCAAGGGCAAGAAAGTCAACATTCAAGGTATTAAGCTCCCTGGTGCTGAGAAGATCAGCGATGAAGATACCAAACCAGCTGCAGCCCTGTCACCATTGGAACTGCATCTAGTTCCTGTATTGGATGGCAAAGTCGACCATGTAACACTGGCCCCTTCGATCAACAAGGCAGTTCAAGCACAGATGAAACTTGATCCTGTCGTTATCAAAGACCTCGTTACTATCAAGCCTGAGCTAGCTCAACTGGCTCATGGACAGTTGAAGCTGGAACCTGCAGTCAAGTTTAACCCTGTACTGGAAGTCAAACCCAACATGGTCCTTGAACATCCGATTACGATAGCCGGGGATGTCAAAAAGGCTCAGGTTGTTGACGCCGCCGTGGACCATGATCCTCAGGGTACAGTTACCAGCAAGCCTCGTTTGGGCGTTGTTCTCGATCAGGTCCCTGAAGTGGTAGCTACCCAGGTAGAACTGGCTGAAGATCGCGGCCTGTTAGTCAAGGAAGTTGTCGAAGGCTCAGCTGCTCAAAAAGCTGGTTTCCTGAAAAACGACATCCTGATTGAATTCGCTGATAAGGCTGTAACTCGTGATCATCCTGCATTTACTGAACGTGTGAAATCGCTCAAGCCAGGCAAGTACACCGCTACCGTGATTCGCAAGGGCAAGGAAATCCGCCTACGCGATATTAACCTGACTGCAGTCAAAAGCGTTGACGAAGAACGCAAAGCCAAGGCCAAAGAATGGATGGTGGAAGACACCAAGGAGAAGGAAACAGCCAAAGCTGAATCCAAGAAGAAAGACGGCTTTGACAAGAATAAGGAAGACTTCTTCCCCAACGCCAGGCCGAACTTCAACTTTGGCCGTCAGCAAGGCAATACCTCTGTCAGCATCAACAACGGCAAGTTTACTGCTACCACCACCAACGACGAAAAGACCGTTACAGTTGTTGGCCAGATGGTAAATGGCAAAGCCCAGCCCAGCAGCATCACCATCAAGACTGAAGACTCTGAAAAGAAGTATAAGACTGTAAAAGATGTGCCTGAAGAGGATCGTGCAGAAGTGGAAAAACTGCTCAGCAGCTTCAAGGGCAATGCGTTCATGCTGCGAGGCAACGAGTTCAATGCTGGCGCTTTCAACGATGCCTTTGAGCAACACATGAAGCAACTCGAGAAGCAGATGAAGGAAATGGGGCTGGATAACCCCGGCTTTGAACAAATGGAGAAGCAGATGCAGGAACTGCGCAAGCAACTGCAGCGTTTACGCCAGAATCGACAGAATAATGATGATGATAATCAGAACTAACCTGATTTGAACTAAACTCTGAAAACCCACGGAAGTCCTCCGTGGGTTTCTTGTTGTGTTCCTGAAAAAATGCGATAGGATTTGAGTCTGCCTAGTTCATCCTTCCAGTTGAGAGTTCGCATGCGCTGGTTTGCTGTTGTCTGCTTTGCTGTGGTGTTTTCCTTTCCGCTGCATGCCCAGAAAGAATATGGATTCGATAACCGGAAAGCGTCCGGCCAGCCTTACCTTTCACCTGAAGAGACTGTCAAGCGGATGAAACCGCTGCCTGGGTTTTCGGTTAAATTATTTGCCGCTGAACCGCTGATGACCAACCCGATTGCCATGACCGTTGATGATAAAGGTCGCGTCTGGATCATTGAAAGTTTCGAGTATCCCAAACTGACTCCGCCAGGAAAAGCGCCTCGTGATCGCATTGTCATTCTCGAAGATACCGATGGCGATGGCATAGCAGACAAGCGAACTGTCTTTGCCGAGGGCAAGGACTTTCCCGTTACGAAACAACGTGCTGCCCAGGGTCGCGGCGCCTTCGACATGGCCAGCGGCATTGAAGTCTACGGCAACGGCTGTTTCGTCGGCGCACCTCCCTATCTCTGGCATCTGAAAGATGAAAACAAGGATGGGAAGGCTGATTCCTTCGAAATTGTCGCCAGCGGTTTCGGTTCACAGGATACCCACGAAACTCTGAACACCTTCACATGGGGACCAGATGGCTGGCTCTACGGGCTGCATGGCGTGTTCACTATCTCCAAAGTGACCACGCCAGCACAAACGGGAGAGCCTGCCATCGATATGGATGCTGGCGTGTGGCGTTATCATCCCGTGAAGAAAACCTTTGAAATGTTCGCCGAAGGCACCAGCAATCCATGGGGCATGGATTTCAACAAGGATGGCGAATGCTTCATCTGCTGTTGTGTCATTCCTCATCTGTTTCATATCGTTCAAGGCGGCGTTTACATCAAGCAAGGCAGCAAGCCCAGCTACAATCCTTATGCCTACGGAGCACTCAAAGAAATCTGCGATCATACATTTCATAAGGAAAGCGGATGGGCACACGCCGGCCTGCTCTGTCTCGATGCACCACATTTTCCCAAGGAACTGCAGGGACAACTGATCTTCGGCTCGATTCATGGCTGTTCGATCAAACGCAATTCGCTCAAGCCACATGGTTCCACTTTCATTGCCAGCAGGGAAGATGATTTTCTGGTATCGGGCGATAAGAATTTCAGGCCTATTCAGATGCGTTGGGCGCCTGATGGCTCTATCCTGGTCAGCGATTGGCATGATCAGAATCCATGCCATCAGACCAAACCTGACGACTGGGATTACGAACGAGGCCGGATTTATCGGATTGTGCCCCCGCCGCATCCTCAGATCAGCCTGGACGCTAATCCTTTCCTTAGGAAACGCCAGCCACTCGAGAAACAACTTTCCAGCACTACTACGGAAATCATAAGACTGGATGAACACAAGCCTACTGATGCTCTGATTGCAATCTATGCAAAGCTGATCCAGGATGTATACGATCCTCGAATCCTGCAGAAACTGGCTTCACTCACTCTGCGATGGTCTAAACAGCATAGTGTGCTGCCTCTTCTGACCGCATGGTACACCAAGCCCATTCACACCGATACGGTTATTCCCTTCCTGCTCTGGCTGGCAACCGAACAGGAACTGCAACGAAACCGCACAGCACTTCTTCAGACACTCAGTTCACAAATCAGCCACAGTGATCTGGTGAATCAGCATCTGCTGGCCAGGGTAACTCGTCGTCTTTCCGCAACTAATGATGCTGAGGCGTTCGCCGCCTGTCTGGAACTGATGCAGCCAATCGAGAATCAACAGATACTGGAAAGAGGACTGCAGGGTTTGGCGGAAGGGTCACGAGGGCGAAAGCTGAGTCATGTCAAGGATCTTGCTGCCTGGCATCGGCTAACTCAACGGGCCAGGAAATACCAGAACGCTGCTGTAAATCGATTGTTGCAGCAGATCAGCATCTCATTGCATGATCCGGAAGCAGTCAAGCTTGCACAACATACTTTACTTGATAAGAACCAATCCGTCAGTGCCCGTATGGATGCCATCAGTCAATTGGGATTCATGCAGGATGCGACTGTCCTGCCGGCACTTCAACAACTGCTCGTCGATAATTCACCACTGGAACTCAAGAAAGCAGTTGCTCAGAGTTTACCTTCCTATCAGTATGAAGAATTAGGAAAGGAGATTATTGCAAACTGGAAGCAGTACTCCCCTGTACTACAGGCAGAACTGATTACCACTCTTCGCAGCAGAAAAGCCTGGGCGAAATCGCTGCTCCTAGCATTGGGTGATAAAACCGTTTCTCGCGAGCAGTTGCACGATAATGTAGCCTTGGCCATCAGGCAGTTCAAAGACAGGGAGCTTAACGAACTCCTCGACAAGCACTATGGCGTGTTTCACGAAAGTCCGGCAGAACTCGACAAGCTGCTACAGCAACTCCGTAAGGATGTTGCTCAGGGAACCGGAAACGCTGATGCCGGCAGGAAAATGTTCGAAAAACACTGCATGCAGTGTCATAAATTCGATGGCCAAGGGCATGATGTCGGGCCGAACCTGGATGGGGCAGAACGAACCCGTGAATATCTGCTTTCCAACATTGTTGATCCCAACCGGGTGGTAGGTACCCCCTATTTCACACGCACCATCGTTCTCAAGAATGGCAAACTCATTACCGGCCTCCTGGTGGAAGAAGACGCCAACACGATCAGACTGAAACGGGAAAACGCCATCATCGAAGTGATTGCCAAAGCTGACATTGAAGAACAGGCAACATCCACCAAATCCTTGATGCCTGAAGGCATGTCCAAAAATATGAGGATACAGGAGTTGCGAGACCTGATCCGCTACCTGGAGCATCCGACCAGAAAGTAATATGCCCGACCTCTCCCAACCATTGCTGCAGGCTGAGCATATCAGCAAAGCCTACCCCGGCGTGCAGGCCTTGCTCGATGTTTCACTGCACGTTCATCCCGGCGAATTAGTCGCCATTGTCGGCGAGAATGGTGCTGGCAAATCCACGTTGATGAAGATTATCGCAGGCATCGAACGGCCCGATGCAGGCGAACTGAACTGGCAGGGCTCACCACTGGCACTTCATGGCGTACAGTCAGCAGAAGCAAAAGGCATCGTACTCATCCATCAGGAACTGAATCTGGCTCACAATCTCGACCTGGCATCCAGCATCTTTCTCGGCAGGGAACAAACCTGGGGCGGCCCGCTGCGACTTCTGAAACGGGATATTTATCCCAAAGCTGAAAAACTGCTGCAGATGGTAGGGCTGAAACAATCGCCTTACACCAGGGTTGGCGAGCTGTCCGTTGGGCAGCAGCAACTGGTAGAAATCGCACGGGCCCTTGCACTCGATTCCCGGCTGCTCATCATGGATGAGCCGACCAGCAGTTTGACAGAACAAGAAACACAAACGCTATACCAGGTTATCGCACAACTGAAATCGCAGGGTGTTGCTATCCTTTACATCTCCCATCGGCTCAAGGAAATTGAAACGCTGGCAGACCGTGCTGTCGTTTTGCGTGATGGCAGATGGTCGGGAGAATTGAAGCGCGAAAGCATACAGGCTGACAATCTTATCAAACTGATGGTTGGAAGGGATATTCGCAGACATACATCGACTGGCGAAACTACACGACGCAATGATCCAGTACTGGTTACGAAAGACGTTTGCTGGGATGGTAATCATGCTGGCGTATCTCTGAAGGTACATGGTGGCGAGATTGTAGGTTTAGCCGGGCTGGTGGGTGCAGGACGCACAGAATTTGCCGAGGTACTATTTGGCATCAGACCACTACATCACGGCTCCATCACCTTGAAAGGCAGCCACTTTACACCTCGTTCTCCCCGTTATGCCATCGATCATGGGCTTTTTCTGGTGCCGGAGGATCGTCGTTTGCAGGGGCTTATGCTGAATGATTCTGTTCGCAACAATATCAGCCTGGCTACCCTCGATTTACGACAGAAGTTCAGCCTGATTCATTTTCAGTCAGAACGGGAGCAGTGTACGAAGTTGATTGGGCAACTGCATGTCCGTACGCCGTCGCCTATGCAGTTGGTGGGGTTACTCAGCGGAGGCAATCAGCAGAAAGTGGTGCTGGCCAAGGGGCTGGTTCGCACCCCGGAAGTATTGATCCTGGATGAGCCTACACGGGGCGTGGATGTAGGTGCCAAAGAAGAAATCTATAGCATCATGAAGGAACTGGCCCGACAGGGTGTAGCGATTTTGATGATTTCCAGTGATCTTGAAGAAGTATTGGGCATCAGTGATCGCGTGGTGGTGCTGCATCAGGGGCAGGTGGCAGGCATGCTGGATCGTGAGGAAATGAACGAAGAATCCGTCATGCAACTGGCGACAGGAAGACGGCAAACCGTCAGGATGGCATCATGAAAAAACTGATCGGGTTGGCTGCCTTCCTGTTCGTGCTGTATGCAGCGCTCATGTTCTCTGATCCGACTGCCCGCAGCCTGGCGAATCACATCAACCTGGCGAAACGCATCGGGCTTTTCGGCATACTCTGCCTGGGCGTTACTCCGCTCATCATCAGTGGCGGAATTGATCTATCAATCGGTGCTGTAGTTGGGTTCTGTGCCACCATGCTGGCCATTCTGGTGAATGACAAAGGCTGGAATCAACACGTAGCTGTAGCGACGGTTCTCAGCTGGGGACTTGTGATTGGATTTATCAACGGACTGTTGGTAACAAGATTGCGCCTGCAACCGTTTGTGGTGACGCTCTGTGGGCTATTCATTTATCGCGGACTGGCACGATGGATTGCTAACGATGGCATCAAAGGGCTTGGGGGAAAACTCAGCTTTTATTCCGACTGGTTTCGCAATGGCGACTGGCTGGGGGTGCCGAAATTTTTTGTCATCTTCCTGGTGCTGGCAGCGATCATGGCAGTGTTTCTGCATTTCAGCGTTTATGGAAGATATTGGCAGGCAATTGGCGCCAACGAAAAAACAGCGCTCTACAGCGGCATCCGTGTGAACTGGTACAAGATTCTGGCGTACATGATCTGCTCGCTATTTGCAGCTATTTTCAGCGTGCTCTATCTCACCGAGTATAATTCAGCCATTCCGTCATCTACTGGTAATTTCTTCGAACTTTATGCCATTGCCGGTGCTGTATTAGGTGGTGTGAGTCTGCGGGGTGGCGAAGGAAATGTTCTGGGAGTCATCATCGGAGCCATGATTCTCTGGATATTACCCAATTATGCACGTATGGCAGGCATTGCTGATTCACTGCAGGATTTCGTGATTGGCAGCGCGCTGCTGCTGGGTGCCATTGTCGATGAACTACTCCGTCGGCGGATGGCTCGCTGAGAACTGTTCTTTTTTCAGTGTCAGCCAGGTAACTTCCGGCTTGCAGAAATATCGCACCGGATGGCCGCCGCTCAGCCCCCGGCTGACATGCATTACGGTCTCGTTCTGTTGAAACACTCCGCAATCGTACTGTCTGCCGGTCTTACTCGGAACAAAGATGGAGCCGAAGCCAGGTACACGAATCTGTCCGCCGTGGTTGTGACCAGCTAAGACCAGATCAAACTTATTCTGCACCGTCCAGGCATACTGATCGGGAGAATGAATCAGGGCCAGACGAAAGAGATTATTCTGGTCACGATCTGGAACATCGGGGATGGGGTCAAGCCAAGGGGCTTCATTGCCTGCTATAAGAATGCGTTCATCACCCAACGAAATGGTTTCACATTTTCCACCCAAAGTAATGAATCCCATTTCATTCAGCAGTGCATTCACTTTGTCGGCATCGTATAAGGCATCATGATTGCCCCGAATAGCGAGTTTGCCGAGTCGAGGCTGCAACATCTGTAATAATTGGAGCCAGTGATAAAAATCCTTATGGTCAATGAGATCACCGGTGAGGATCAGGAGATCGAATGGCCTTTTTGCGCAGTAGTGAAACACACGTTCGAAGTAGCCTCGCCCTGGTCTGCCGCAGAAATGGAGATCGCTGATGTGAAGCAACCGGATGCCATCCCAAGTAGCAGGCAACCGCGGAATAACCAGTTCACGTTCAACCAGATCGACATGGAAGATTTCATTGCCTGGAAGGTGCGTTTTCCAGGCTCTTCTGCCAGTTCCAGCCGGTTTTCGACCCAAAGCCTGCGCGACATCAAAGGTATCTCGTTTGATAAACCGGTGTGCTACCGGTTCTTTTCTTAGCAGATAGGTAATCCACACCAGTGGAAACAAAATCATACCCAGCAAACCAATCAACCAGAGATATCCGGTGAAAAGCCAGTTCAGTGGCACGGGCCAGCTTTCCCAAAATGCATCCGGCGCCTGGAATCCATTGACCAGAAACCACCAGAGAGGAATGCCGCTCAATATGACATGCAGCACCAGACGAACGAGATCGGTCCAGAGTGCCTGCGAGCGAATACCATGCATCCAGTTGATCGCCCGCACCCAGATCAAGGCATGCCCCAGGCAGCAGACAACAAAAACGAAGAAGTAATATTGCTGGATAAATTCAGCCACGTTCAATGCTTTACCCGAAGTTGAAATGAAAACCTCCCCTTGTGAAGGGGAGGACTAAGCTTATTCTATGAATGTTGAAAGCAGATCACTCATTCATGTACATCCGCAATCGCTCGGTTACCACAGTTAGGATTTCTTCAACCATGCACGGTCGTTGACGGGCTTGTTCTCGGTGCTTCGTCCGCCAATCTTCATGATGAGCTTGTTGCCATAGACGTAGCCACTGAAGAGGAGGTTACGGTTGGCGCCATTGATCATCTTGACAGTAACGATCTCGACGTAGTTTCCTGTGATGGTCCCGCGCACCTGGACAACGGGGTGATTGGCCACGCCGGGATCGAGGTGGATGTGTCCATCGAAGGTCGTACCGGTCTTCTTGTGCACGTCGAGTCGCATGCGTGAGTTCTTGCCCGTTGGCCCTGAGCGAGTGCCTTCCCATTTAGTGCCACCCGTGAATTCGGCCATACCCGGGAGTTCCCTTTCGAAGTTCTCTTTCTCTTTGGTTATGGTCTGTGCTCCGGGGAGGTCATTAGCCTTGAGTAGCTGGTCAATGCGCTGTTCATATTCCTTCATGAGCGGGACGGATTTGGCGTTGATGAGGCGCGAGTAATCAAATGCCGCAGCGGCCAAGTCGTCGTTTTCGGGCCAACTGCCAGTGTCGATAAAGTACTGCTTATCCTGGGTCAGCTTGGTCATCAGGCTCGTTCTGGCGCTCCCCGACATATTCGCCTTGCGGACCTGGTTAATCATCTGATCGAATGTCTTGATGGCCTGCTCCCGCGCCTGAGCTCTCGCCTGATTGTACTCGCGTTTGAGTTTCTCCAGTTGTCCCTGAGCCATGATGCTTGAAGTCGCCAGGGCAACGAAGGCAAGTGTGAGAAGATTGCGAAGCGTCATAGTCTCCCCTTGGGGCGATGTGCAGACATTGAATTGATCCTACTGTATTCAATAGCAAACATGATTGCCAGCCTGGATTGGAGTAGCAAGTCGGCACTCCAACTAACCATGCCGACATCGCCTGGGTGCCATAGTTTGCCGGTATGTCCGGCTAACTATGGTTGGCAAGCGAAATTTTAATGTCACCCTTCTATAACCGTCATCACAAACAGTATTATGACAAAGAACACGCATGCGCCCGATGTCCGCTCATCCGCATAGAGATGTTAAGTGAAGTTGACTCAGAGTTTCGACATAGTTAGGCCGAGTACGGCCAAACTATGGCACCCGGGCATGTCCCAGGCAGCAGACAACAAAAACGAAGAAGTAATATTGCTGGATGAATTCAGCCACGTTCGATGCGATACCCGAAGTTCAAATGAAAACCTCCCCCGTCTGAGGGGGAGGAAAAATGTATTCTATGAATGTAATCGAACAATCATTCATCGCGACCATAAATGGTCAGCATGAAAATCTTTCTGATCGAGCGTTATGTGAGGCAACACTCGATCATGGGAATAGTATTCCACTTCCTGACCCTTATCATCAAAAGTAATAATTAAGGTAGGCAGATGTCGCTCCGGCAAATCGGCATCGGCACTGAAGTGCCAGTAACGAATTCCCCCATGAGGCAGAAGTGCTTCTTCGCCAGCGGGTATCTTCTGGATGACCACTTCCATGGGCGCTCGTGATTCTGCACGAGTCTGCAAACCCAATGTCTCGAAGGTCGAACAGCGGGGCTGGCCTGCAAGATATTTATCAACGGCCAGCCCAAATCGTTGGATGACATTGGCAAAGCCTGCCTCATTTAATCCACGCCGGCTGTTAGCAGTCGCCATGTCCGATTTCATGGAAACATCCATGCGGATACCGGAAAGTACATCACCCTTGCCAGTCAACACCTTAAGCATTTCATGATAAAGTTCAGGCACATAGAGAATTTCCCGGCCTTCATTTTCTCCGCCCGGCAAGCATTTAATGTGTACTGCAAAAGGCTTGTGCCGAACGGTCAGCATGACAACATCTTCCTGACATTGCCTGCCAGCCACCACTTCTCGGCGCCGCAAACGGACTCGATAGTCTTCGAGTTTTTCCATGGATTGCTGGGCATTGCTGAGAATTTCACGCAACTTGGCAGCCTGGGCTGGTTCCACTTGAACAGGATCAGCCGACTGCAGCAGAGCAGTACCAGTCAGCATGAGAAACAATAAGGGTACGCTCAGCGCGCAACGATTCCAGAAAATAATCCGCATGAAAGGCACTCCCTTGCCTTAAGTCGCGGGATCATACGCACAAGTGCCCGAATCAGGCAAGGCCAGTCATGTGGGGATTCTCATTCGACATCGTTGTTGAGGAATGTTATCTTGACAGAATAACAATACTCCCACTGCAGGTATCTCCATGCTGGTAAATGTTCTGTTGTTGCTTTTCCATCAAGCCGCTCCACTGCCCTCAACGTTTGCTGGCATACCACTGATTGACTTGGATCGCGACACGAGCAAACAGATTGTCGTGGATCGCGAAGAGAAGCAGTACCTGGGGCATCCGACAACCGTATTGCTGGAAGATGGCAAAACCATCCTGACCGTTTATCCCAAAGGGCATGGCAAAGGCGCTATCGTTTACAAACGCAGTTCTGATGGCGGAAAAACCTGGACCGAGCGACTGCCTGTTCCCGAAAACTGGTCGACCTCTCTGGAAACGCCCAGCATACATCGTGTGGTGGATGCACAAGGCAAAAAACGCTTGATCGTCTTTTCAGGCCTGTACCCAGCCCGCCTGGCTGTCTCAGAAGATGATGGGCAAAGCTGGTCACCACTGAAACCCGTAGGCGATTGGGGTGGCATCGTCGTGATGGGCAGCGTGGTTGAACTGAAAACACCGGGCCACTACCTGGCGTTCTTTCATGATGATGGCAGGTACATGACGAAGAATCCAGGCCCCACGGGCACCATGACGCTGTACCAGAGCCGTTCAGTGGATGGCGGCCTCACCTGGTCTGAACCGGAAAAACTTTATGCTGCCAGCCACATTCACCTGTGCGAGCCTGGTGTGATACGGTCTCCCGATGGCAAGCAATTAGCCATGTTGCTGCGCGAGAATCGCCGATCCAGAGAATCGCACATCATGTTCAGCGAAGATGAGGGCAAAAGCTGGACTCATCCTCGTGAATTGCCACGCTCCTTGACTGGGGATCGTCATACGGCAAAGTATGCACCCGATGGCAGGTTGGTGATATCCTTCCGTGACACTGCCAAGGAATCTCCAACGCAAGGCGACTGGATTGCCTGGGTGGGTACCTATTCTGATCTGGTGCATGGCAAACCGGGGCAATATCGTGTTCGATTAAAAGATAATCATCACAAGTGGGATTGTGCTTACCCAGGTGTTGAGGTGTTGCCTGATGGGACTTTTGTGACAACAACGTATGGTCACTGGGAAGCAGGGCAATCTCCTTACATTCTCGCAGTCCGGTTCAAACTGCAGGAACTGGATGCTCTGGTGAAATAATCGAGGTTATTCGATGCGGTTACGATGGATCGTAGCAACACTGCTGAGCCTGATCCTGATAGTGCTGGCCAGTTATGTGGCAGCAACGGGCTGGTACGCATTGCAGTTTGGCTGGGCCAAACCCTGGTGGCTACTGCTGCTTGGCCTGTTGCCTTTCCTTGCAGTTTATGCCTGGACACCTTTAACCAATCTCGGATCTTTCCGTCGCATACTCGTGTTGTTCCTGCGACTGGGTTTGCTGACATGCCTGATCCTTGCTCTGGCGGAACTCTCCACGGTGCATGAAGAAGAAGGCATGACGCTGATGGTCGTGGTGGACAGGTCGTACAGCATACCACAGGAGGTTGGCCCCAACACGGTTCGAGATGCCCGATGGGACCGGCTGGTAGATAACCTGAAGAATGCAACGCGAAATCGTGAGAAAGCACAAGATCGTGTCGGAGTGATCAGCTTTGCTACTCGCCCCAAGTTTGAATACCCCGCCAGTGATATCACCGAGCTGAACATTCGCGATGTAGGTACCGGCCTGGATCGTAACAATACTGATCTTGGCTCCGCCATTCGCATGGCTTTGGCATCGTTCCCGGAAGGCACCGCTCGACGCATTCTGCTGTTTTCCGATGGCAATGAGAACCGTGGCGATGCGGAAGCGGAAGCACGCACCGCCCGGCTCAACGGGGTGCCTATTGATGTGGTGCCACTGAAATACCACTATGAAGATGAGATTCTGGTGGATCGCATTGATGTTCCGAGTGAATCCCGACCGGGGCAGGATATTCCGCTGCGGGTAGTCGCACGCAACTATGCAGGCAAACCCGTGCCGGGAAGGCTGCGTATCGTTCGCACCATGGGAGAGAATACCGATCAGGCAGAACAGCGGTACACTCTTGATCCCGGATTGAATGTACTGTCAGTCAAATGGCCTGCGCGCTTTGGTCAAGGTGCAGGGTTGATTAACTATCGTGCCACGTTTATTCCTGACAAATTACCCAACGACAGGCAGGACAATAATGAAAGCTGGGCTCCGGTGATGCTGACTGCATCGGGCCGGCGCATCTTAATGGTAGTGCAGGATAAGTCATCAAGAGCCCATGAACCACTGATGCAGGCACTGACCAGGGTGCCCGGCCCCAAAGGTGAACGTGTCATCGATGTCTGGAACGCTGACATGTTGCCTGCAGATGATGACCAGGGCCGATTAACGCTATCCAATTATGATTCCATTGTTCTTTTCAACATTCCCTCGGAAGCGGTGCCGCGAGCTCAACAAGAAGCAATTCGCAAAACGGTGAGGGATCAAGGTACCGGGTTGGTCGTGATCGGTGGCCCATCCAGTTTTGGAGCTGGTGGCTGGCAGAATGAACCGCTTGAAGAAGCCATGCCTGTAGACAGTGCGCTGCGATCACGCAAGATACAAGCCAAAGGTGGTTTGGCGCTCATCATGCATGCCAGCGAAATGAACGAAGGGAATTTCTGGCAGAAGGAAATTGCCAAGCTGGCTATCAGCAAGCTCAGCCCGATAGATGAAGTGGGCATACTCTACTACACCTACGGCCTGGCTGGTGGAGGGAATAATGGTCACATCTGGCATGTGCCTCTGCAGGAAGTGGGCGATGACAAGAATCGAGGCAACATTTTAAGCGCGCTGGGTAGTATGCAGCCTGGCGATATGCCCCAGTTCGACCCCAGCATGAAGATGGCGTATGACTCGCTCACCGAAGAGAAGCGGGGCATTGCCACCAAGCATGTCATTCTGATCAGCGATGGCGATCATGGGCTGCTCACCGATATGAAACTGTTGGACAAATATAATGCCGCCAAAGTGACCATGACCACGATCGGTATCACCACGCATGGCCCGGCGGCGCAGGCTGCATTGGCAAAACTCAGTGCTGCTACCAAGGGCAGGCATTATGCAGTGGATGATCCACGCAAACTGCCGAGCATTTATGTCAAGGAAACCCGAATTCTCAACCAGAGTTACCTGTATGAAAAAGGGTTTGTACCGCGACTGACTTCCGAACTGGGCGATCCTTTCCGCGAGTGGGCCAAGTCGTTCCCCACGCTGTTCGGCTTCGTTCGTACTTCGCGGAAAGATTCCAACCTGGTGCAGGTGCTGATGCAGGCACCCTTGGCAGGTGAAGAAGAGAATCCCATTTACGCACAATGGCAATATGGACTGGGGCGTTCCGTAGCGTTTACCAGCGATGCCATGGGTTCCAATAACTCCTGGGCCCGCGATTGGGTGCAGAATCAGCAAACACTCTTCGGTGATTTCTGGACGCGAGTGGTCGATTGGTCGATGCGAAACCTCGATGACTCCGGCATTTCGCTGCAATCCCGTTACGAGAACGGGAAAATGCGGGTGACCGTGATTGATAATCGCGATCGCGAAGCCCGTGCCGCCAAGCCACTGGGCACCATTAAGGCGACGATTGGTTCCAGTGGGAATTCCGAGGCTCGAGAAATCACTTTGGAGCCGGTTTCAGCGGGTGTCTACGAGGGAAGCGTGGAAACCACCCAGGCAGGCAACTATTCGGTTGCGGCCAGCATGGTACAACCTGATAAAGAAGGCCCGGGTGGTATGCGTTCTGTCATCGTCGGTCGTGGAGCGCTGGCGGTACCCTACTCTCCTGAGTTTGCCACGGTGGAAGATAACGCAGGGTTACTGGAAAGACTGGCCAGCATTACGGGTGGTCGCGTTCTGGATGAAAACACCTTCAGCCAGGCGAATCTGTTTCTGCACGAAGGTTCCATGGCCCGCAGATTGCAGCCGATCTGGCATTGGCTGCTGTTCGCGACGGCATGCATGCTAGTGCTCGATGCAGCCATGCGTCGCATTGCCATTGATCCAGCACTGGTTGCCCAGCGAACCAAGAAGATGATGCAGGAAATGCGAGGTCCGAAGGAACTGGCCGAGACTTCACAGGAATACCTGGGTCGACTGAAAAAAGGAAAAGCGGCGGCTGGTGTTGCAGTATCGGAACCGGTTATCGTGAAGGAGACTGCTGCCAGAAAGTTTGAAGCATCTACCGATTTCAAACCCACTGAAGAGACTACCAAGCCTTCGGCTGCTTCAGCACCCAAGCCCTCTGCTTCTCCAACTGCAGCTGAAGACGATTTTGCAGCAAGGCTAATGAAAGCTAAGCAGAAAGCGCGAAAAGAAATGGATGAGCAAAAGGAGGGGTAGCCATGAATTTAAACCAGAAGATTTTTTGGTTTCTGTATGGCAGCTTTTATGGATTGATTCTCGGCTTCATTGCCCTTGTCTTCTGGCTGTTTGCGACCGGCAATTACATGATGAGTGTAGAAGTCTACGAATCAAAAAAAGCATATCTCCGTGCAGTTTCCTGGTCTATTATTATTGGAACCATGTGCATCACAGGATTAACAACTGTTTTCTTCGCTAATAATCATCGTAAATAGTGAATGAAATAGCTGTCATCAAGGCAAGTTGAGCAACGACGTGCTTCAGGAAAAACGATTCCATACAACTTGAGATATGCACGACCTCATCCTCGGTACCGCTGGCCACATTGATCATGGTAAGACCTCGCTGGTGCGTGCCCTGACAGGCATCGATTGTGATCGTCTGCCTGAAGAGAAGGCCCGTGGCATCACCATCGATATCGGCTTTGCGCATCTGAAGTTGGGTGATTATCGGCTCGGCATTGTCGATGTACCAGGCCATGAGCGGTTCATCAGGAACATGCTGGCTGGCGCAACGGGTATCGATCTTGCGCTGCTAGTGGTTTCTGCCAAAGAATCGATCAAGCCCCAGACTGTTGAACATCTGGAAATTCTGAAGCTTCTCGGCATTCGCCACGGAGTCATCGCTATCACCATGGCAGATCTGGTGGATGATGCAACGCGCGAACTGGTGGAACTCGAAATCAGAGAACTGGTTCAGAATACGTTCCTGGCAGAAGCACCCATTAATGCCACGTCAGCGGTCACCGGTTTGGGCATCTCGGAACTGAAACAGGCACTGGAGCAAGCAGCCCGCAAGGTGAGCACCCCTCAGCAGCAACCCTGGTTTCGCCTGGCCATTGATCGTGCATTTACCGTTCAGGGGCATGGAACCGTGGTAACTGGTACGGTTACCTCTGGTTCACTCAAACTCGGCGATGAAGTAGCCTGGCTGCCGGGTGGCGATCTGGTGCGAGTACGAAGTCTGCAGAACCATGATGAATCGGTTGAATGCATCAGCCGGGGCATGCGAGCAGCCCTGAACCTGGCAGGCGTCAAACTGGAAGAAGTCAGCCGGGGACAGGAACTGGCTACGCCGGGATATCTTGTTCCTTCCACGGTCTTAACCGTCCGAATCTACAATCTTCCTGCATTGAACAAGGCTATCAAGCACAAGGCACAGGTCAGGCTACATCTGGGCACCACTGAAGTGCTGGGAAGCGTTTCCCTGCTCGATTGTGATCAATTGATGCCGGGTAGTTGGGGGCTGGCACAACTTTACCTGGAAGAGCCGGTGCTGACTGTGTATGGCCAGGCCTTTGTCATTCGAAGCCCGTCAGCCACCACAACCCTGGGTGGCGGGCAGGTGTTGCAGCCAACTCCAGAGAAAATACGGCGACGTCATTTCGAATTGCTGGAACGCATCGAGAAACTCTGGTCGAGCCAGACGCCATTTGAGCGAGCTATGGAAGTGATCTGGTTTCTAGGACGACGAGGCGTGACCATTGCCGACCTCGTGCGCGGAGCCGGACTTGATCCACAACAGGCTGAATCCGTGCTGCAGGAAGCTATTAAGAACGGCCGTGTTAAAACACTAATCAATAAGGAAGGCAAACCTGTTCAAATTCATGCCGACATGATCCAGGACATTCAGGATCGTGTGATCCATGTACTGCGCTCGCTGCATGAAGCTCACCCCCTCATGTCTACCCACGATCGACAACAGGTGGTCTCTGCATTGAATTTCATTGGCGAAGATGCCTTCATTCAATCAGCCATTGATCATCTGCTTCAACAGAAAATTCTCCTGGGTGATACGAACCGCATTGCCTGGGCCGAGCACAAGCCCAAGTTGTCGGTGAATCAGCGTAAGCTGAAAGACAAGATGATTGAATCTTTCAAAACGGCCGGTTTCCAGCCACCGGAAATCAGCAGTTTTGCAGCGCAGGCGGGTGGCAATGCTGCAGTGCTGAAAGACATTACCGATGTCTGCATGGCCGAAGGTCTGCTGGTTCAAATCGCTGAAGGCATTTACCTGCACCGAGACCATGAACAATCTATGCGGGAAAAAGTGCGACAGCACCTGCAGGGCGGAACGGGCCTGACGGTCGCTGGCATACGTGACATACTCGCCACGACCCGCAAGTTTGCCGTGCCGCTTTGCGAGTATCTCGATCGCGTGGGTATCACTCGGCGTGATGGCGATTTACGATATTCTGCTTAGGAGACTTGTGAAAAACTTGCCAGATGTGGCAGGGTTATGCATGTACTCATGCATGACCCTGCGAAAACGCTAAGTTTTCGCACATCCAGCAGGGTCATCCAGAGTACTGGATAACCCTGCCACAACTTTTCAGCAGGCTTTTTAACCTTTGACACGACTATGAACGACCAGCTACGTCAATTTCCTGCAGTCCATGAATTATTGGCGCTGCCTTCTTTCAGTTCATTGATTGAAGAATATGGTCGCGAAGGCGTCACGCAGCAACTCAGGCAGATTCTCGATGCACTCCGCAAATCGGTTCAGCAGGGTGTTGACGTTGCCGAACAACTGAACAGCGAACATTTGAACATTCAACTCAAAGAATACCTGGCTAAAGCCAACCGCCTTAATCTGCAACCAGTTATCAATGCAACAGGCATCATGCTGCACACCAATCTGGGACGTGCACCGCTGGCACAAGAAGCTTTGCAGGCAGCAGTAATGGCTGGTGAGGGGTATCTCAATCTGGAACTTGATCTGAAAACAGGCAAGCGTTCTCACCGATCCCTGGCAGTGCGAAATCGACTTACTCAGCTGCTCCAATGCGAATCAGCCACTGTTGTTAACAATAACGCAGCAGCTACAGTCATTGCTCTGCGAGCATTGGCAAATGGTAAAGAAGTCATCGTTTCGCGTGGTGAACTGGTCGAAATTGGAGGCAGTTTTCGTATACCCGAAATTATGGCTGTCAGTGGCGCCATCCTGAAAGAAGTAGGCACCACGAATATCACTCGCATCAGCGATTACGCAACTGCGGTGACGGACAACACTGCATTGTTGTTACGAGTGCATGCCAGTAATTATCGCATTGAAGGCCATACAGAAGCACCCAGTCTTGAAGAGCTTGTTTCGTTAGGTCGCAAAGTGAAACTGCCGGTACTGGACGATATCGGCTCAGGCGCTCTGGTGGATATGAATACCTGGGGCCTTCATGATGAACCGCTAGCTCGTCACAGTCTTGAAATCGGCGCTGACCTGGTCATGTTCAGTGGAGATAAGCTGCTGGGCGGACCACAGGCAGGTATCTTGGCCGGGCGGGCTGATCTGATTCAGAAAATTGAAAGCGATCCGCTGATGCGTGCTTTCCGTGTCGACAAAATGACATTGGCAGCGCTGGAAGCAACGCTTCGCATTTACTCCAATCCGGATAAAGCCCTCGAGCAAATCCCCCTGCTGCGAATGCTCGAAATTCCGTTGGCTCTGTTACAGGAACGTGCTTATGCCCTGGCACGCTATCTTGGCAATGTGCCAGGATTGTCTGCACATGTCATCAATACAGAAGCAATGGCAGGCGGTGGTTCGCTGCCTGGAAAATCGGTTTCCAGTGCCGGACTGGCCATTCGTTCTGAAAAACATTCTGCTCAAACTTTATCACAGCGATTAAGGCAACAGCAACCTGCGATATTAGGTCGTATCGAGAATGATCAGTTGATCCTGGATCTGCGCACCGTACCAGCGGACCAAGATCAAACGGTTCTGGAGATGGTGCAAAAGGCTAATGCCTGAACCAATCGGTAGTTTCCACGCCATAATATTTCTTCAACAACTCATAGACTTTCGGATAATCCTTACTGAGCAGATCGGGCCTGCAATAGTAAAGCTCAGAAGCATAGGCAAACAACTCGGTAAGATTCTCGGATGCAGCCCGTGCGAAAAGCAGTGGTTTGCGGTGATGTTCGAACTGATGATGCAGTTGTTGCAAGGTTTCCTGCATCACCTGCTTCCATTGCCTGCGGGCATCCATTGATTCCAGTGGCGGGACACCATCGACACTGTTGTCGAGATAATCCAATTGATGTGCAAACTCATGAATGACAACATTCTCCCCTTCTTCAGGGTGTTTGCCATCATGCAGCACTTCATCCCAGGCGAGGATCACCGGGCCTCGATAGACTGCCTGCCCTTCTGCTGCCTTGTCAGGAACAAAGTCCTGATCTGCGTTATCATCCGGCCTGGTGGTCAGAAAGGGCTTGGGATAAACCAGAATGGAAGGAACGCGATCAAAATAATCGTGTGTGATCTTCAGAAGGGGAATCGCAGCCTGCGCTGCAATCGTAACCTTCATCTCTTCGGTAACCTGCAACCCGGCACAACCTTCCCAGATTTTTTCAGCAACAAGAATACGAGTGATCTGCTTCAGATCAGCATTCAGGTCAGGTGGCAGATGGCGAACGTGGGAAATATTAGCAGTGAGGATTTCTTGCCAGGCTGCTGGCCAGGGTTCCTGAAGCAGTTGTTTGCGGCGACGATTACGAAACCAGTTAATTAACATGCAATCATGGTATGTAAATACCAACAGGCGATGCAAATCGCATCGCCTGATTCGCTAAGAATTGAATTAATAGCTGATGCGTGAAGGGGGTTCCATCCAGAAATCGCGTGGACTGCGAAGGTATGGATGCCACTGGAAGCCTTCGCCTTGTCCATTACCGTTGCCATAGCCGCCAGGGCCACGTCGGCTCCAGGGGTCTGGAGGAATAGGTCGCTGACAGGCCGGGTAGAAGCAGTGGCCACTATACTTGGAGCAAGTGGGGATGCAGCTTGGGCAAGCCTGAGGGCAGCGGGGAGCAAAACTTTGAGCCTGGGCAGAACTGGCGATCCCCAGCACTCCAGCCAGGGCAGCCAGCACAACAACGAAACGCATGATAACCCTCCGGTGGAAGCGTTCCAGGTGAATAACCATTACCTTTCAGCTATCGTCACAGGTTCACCAGAGCCATCATGCGGCATGGCAGTATGCAGCGCAAATCCACCAAGAGACAGTGTTAGAAACGAGAACTTGTTCACAATACCATTAAACCCGTTCGCAGTGCTGTTTGCTACCTTCCGACTGGCTGTTCCAATTGCTGCAAATGCTACAAACGGCAATAGCCTTCGATGTACATCGAAGGCTATTGTTTCGAATATCTTTGTTTGCTTATTTGCAGGTACGGCACCAGCCTGGGGTACCACCACCGTGGCCATATCCACCACCGTTAGGAGCATAGCAAGGTGCGCCAGCGCCAGCGGTTGACCAATGCATGGTTGGAGTGACATAAACTGGAGCGTAGACGGGAGGAGCACACTGCTGAGGAGCAGCGCCGCCACCGATCTGGTAGCCATGATACTTGTAGTAAATCACCCAGTCGCACTTGTCGAGTTTCTTGTAGAAGCAGTGCAGAGCACGATAGTAGTCGTGCCAGAATCTCTGCCAGCGTTCTTCTTCTTCGCTGCAGTAGTATCCAATCTTGTTGGATCGGGACCAGAATCCACCCGTTTTCGGTCCACAGTTGCCGTTACCGCAACCTGTGTTACAAGGTCCGCCAAAATCAGCCTGAGCAAAGTTGCTGGCCAGCAGCAGGCTGAGACCGGCCAACAGGACGAGCACGAACTTTCGCATGGTCACTCCTTATCGCTGGTGGGCCTGGTGTTCCGCGGTGTTCCTGTGCCGCGATTCCCCGGCGCGTTCCTGGCGCAGCGTACGAATTGTTGCCGTCCACTGTGCTTCCTGGTGGACTGGCACCCCTTTTCACGACAACGTATGTCATGACAGGAGTATCATCGGCTGAACGAACTAGAAAGTATGGAAAATCTACCGTAACTCGCAGAATTAACAAAGAACGCAGCTTATGCATCTTTACACACTTCAGACTTACCAGTAATCTCGCATGGGAATACGCTTGTTATGCGATGCAAACAGAGAGATAATCGGGTTATTCGACGAACCTGGGAACGCCAGAAACAATGATTCGTCCTCCTGAAATTGAGAATACAGTCGAGCCTGAGCAGTTCAAATCTGCGGAAGAATTCCTGCCCCTGGTTTATAACGAACTACATCGATTAGCTTCGATTCATCTCTCGAAAGAAAAGCCGGGGCAGACATTGCAGCCAACTGCACTGGTACATGAAGTTTTTCTGCGGCTGATCGGGCCAGGCAACGCATCAGGGTTTGCCAATCGACGCCATTTCTTTGGTGCAGCAGCACAAGCCATGCGAAGAATTCTGGTGGAACATGCCCGGATGAAGGGACGGGAGAAACATGGTGGTAAGCGATCTCGAACTCAACTCGATCTGAATACCCTTCAGGAAATTGAACCTGACGCAGAATTATTGACTCTTCACGAAGCTCTTGAAGCGTTTGCCCGCCACGATACGGTGAAGGCTCAATTGGTAGAATTGCGTTTCTTCGGCGGTTTAACATTGGAACAGGCGGCTGAGTGTCTGGACATTTCTCTCTCAACAGCTGACCGGGCCTGGCGATATGCCCGTGCTTGGCTCTATACCGCCATGGCTGAAGAATCTTCAGAAAAACTTGAATGATTTGACGTGTTTGTTCTCCTGACGTCGCATGGAGGGGTAGGCACGAACCCAGGGGCGTTACCGATCTGGGTCGTGATTCTGTGAAATTCCATTCTTCATCAGGAGCCTCGTCATGTCTCGATTGACTCGTCGAATTCGCGACTGCGTTGTTCTGGCCACCGTTTTCTGTTGCATGCAGGTCTTTCCGCCTTGTTTGTCAGCCGACGAATCGGCGGTCAAGATGGTGAAGCTCGATGGGGCCATTGATAGGACGGAATCGGAACCGATCCATCCATTCGCCTTATCTGGAATAGCGTCTCACCTGGGCAGGTTTACTGCCGTGGGAGAAGTGGCTTTCGTCTCTGGCGAGCAGCCAGATTCAGAGACAGGAACTGGAGTTGTGGTCTTTGCCTCTGCCAATGGCGATCAGTTGGTGGGAGTTGTGGCTTTTGATCTGGCTGCATCGGAAAATGATACTCATGACACCAGTATCCATTTTGCCTGGCGAGATAGTGTTACATTCAGTAACGGTACAGTGGCCCGCAATACAGGACGATTCGTAAGAGATCGTCCACCAGGCCTGGTGGTCATTGGCCAGACGGTCTGTGTGCGCATCCCCTTTACCAACCGATACATTTGTACCATTGTTTATCGCTAACGTTAATCGGTGCAAACTATTAACTCAGTTCCTGTTTAGCTGCAGCCATGCTCTGGCAGGATGTCATTGTCCAAACAGTCAATCATGTATGTTCTTTCTCAGGAGGCCAGGTCATGAATCGTTTCATTCGCCGCATGCGCGACAGCGTTGTTTTGGCTACCATCCTCTGTTTCTTGCAGGTATTTCCGCCTTCGCTGCTGGCAGAATCCCCTGTAAAAATGAAAAACTTCACGGGCCAGATCGATATTACCGCACCAGGACCAGTGATTCCGTTCACTTTGGAAGGAACCGCTTCGCATCTGGGCAGGTTCACCAGCGTTGGTGAGGTAGAATTCACACCTGGTCAGCAGCCAGGCACCCTGGTTGGTCAGGGAGTGGTAGTACTCACCGCCGCCAACGGTGATCTGCTAGTGGGTGAAGTCACCTGGACCGTTGGGGCAATAGAGGGCGATATCCGCTCCTCCAGCATTCACTTCAGCTGGAGAGATTCTGTAACATTCAGCGATGGCACTGTGGTGAGTAATACCGGTCGGTTCATCACTGATCGTCCGCCCGGACTGGTTGTTATTGCCATCATTGCAATCCTGATAGGACTGCTGCTGCCTGCTGTACAGAAAGTAAGGTAAACTCGCCCTTCTGCATCAAACTTATGCACCGTTGAGGTAGTAGCTTCGTCCATGCTTCTACCTCATATGTCCCACTCTCGTTTATCGTCTTCAAGAGAAATCAGCATGTCAACACCATTCGCCAACCCAACCGATTATGTCAAAACACACATGATGCACTTTGGCAATTTCACGCTCAAGGGGCTGAATCAAATCATGAACGAAAGCATCATCACCTCACACGAAGATCGCAGGGCACTGAAAAATTATCTACTATGGCTTCATGGCCGTTTCTCAGGTTGCCATATACCTGAACCACCCAAATCGGATTCCCGCCACATGTAATCAGTTTGTCCCACAAGCCAGTTCAGATACAGACTTGATTTACGCCGTAACTGATTTCAAATCTGATGAAATGTTGTTACACTGTTCCAATCAAACGAGTAATGCTCCATGTCTGAGGAATCGCTCTTTGTGGCAGCCTTGGAAGCATCTGGAACAGATGCACGGCGCAGGCTGTTGGATGAGCAATGCCAGGATAACCCTGCACTGCGTCAACGTGTCGAACGACTGTTAGCCAACCATGATCGCGCTTGCGGAATCCTTGATCGAAATGATGGCCGTTTCTTGACTCCGGGCAATGGCTCGTCCGGGATTCACTCACGCAAGGAATACATTGGAAAAACCGTTGGACCATATCGACTGACTGAACTGCTGGGCGAAGGTGGTTTTGGACTTGTATTCTCCGCAGAACAGCAATCGCCGTTGCACAGAACGGTGGCCCTGAAAATCATCAGACCCGGAATGGACAGTAGGGAAATCCTTGCCAGGTTTGATCGAGAACGTTCGGCGCTGGCCTTGATGGATCACCCCAACATCGCCAGGGTGCTGGATGCAGGCACCACCGAAAATGGCCATCCTTATTTTGTGATGGAACGTGTTCATGGCGAACCCATCACTACCTATGCGGATCAGAAGCATCTGGGAATACCCGAACGATTACAGCTGTTTTTGCATGTTTGCCAAGCTGTACAACATGCTCATCAGAAAGGAATAATCCATCGAGACTTAAAACCCACCAATATTATGGTTGCTGAGCATGATGGACAGCCAACCGTCAAAGTGATCGATTTTGGCATTGCCAAGGCGCTGCAGCAGCAGCCGGGCGATAGTTCCTTTTACACCTGTACCGCCCAGATGCTGGGGACTCCCAGTTATATGAGCCCTGAGCAGGTGGAAATGAACCATGATGATATTGATACGCGTACCGACATCTACTCGCTGGGCGTTCTGCTGTATGAGCTTCTGACGGGAACGACTCCGTTTGAGCGAGAACGACTCGAATCCGCCGGGTTCGACGAATGGCGTCGCATTATTCGTGAAGAGGAACCGGTACTGCCCAGTTCGAGAATCACCACGTTGTGCATGGAGGCGACCACCGTTTCCACCAATCGCCGAAGCGAGGCGCGTCAACTCAGCCGTCTTTGCAAGGGTGAACTCGATTGGATTGCCATGAAGGCGCTCGACAAGGATCGCAGCCGTCGATACGCCACTGCAATCGATCTGGCACGTGACGTTGAACACTACCTGCATCATGAGCCGGTCGACGCATCGCCTCCTTCATCGCTGTACCGGTTCCGAAAAATGCTGCGTCGTCATCGTGCTGCCGTCCTGGTAACTCTGCTGATCATGTTCCTGTTGATAGCTGGCATCATAGGTACGAGCATTGGACTGCTACAGGCGAAGCAGGCACAATTGAACGAAGAGCAGCGTGCCGAACAGGAAAAACTGCAACGCCAGCGTGCTGAGCGAGCAGAGTTGGAAGCCAGGCATCAGGCTAATGAAGCCAAAAAGACCTCAGCGGTGGCATCGGCACTGGTGCAGTTCCTACGCAAGGATTTACTCGGGCAAGCAGGCAGCATAACTCAACTAGGCAGTCAACAACGCCCGAACCCTCAACTGACAGTACGCGAGGCACTCGATAGAGCTTCTGCCAGACTGGGTGACCGGTTCAAGCAGGAACCTGATGTTGAAGCCGCCATCCTTTCCACCATGGCAACAAGTTATCAACAATTGGGCCAGTATGATAAGGCAGCCAGTTTATTTCAACAATCACTGAAGCTCCGTAACAATGAAACTGACCAGGATCGTGAAGAAGTACTGCAAACGCAAAACCAACTGGCACTGGTACTGCGTGAACTTGGACGAACGAAGGAAGCTATAGTCTTGCACGAAAAGGTACGTGATGCCTATTCCAGACTCCTGGGGCATGAACACCCCTACACACTTACGGCAATGGACAATCTGGCCGTGGCATTTCGGGATGCCGGTCGTCGCACTGAAGCAATGAAACTCTTAGAGCAGGTACGAGAAGCACGTACAAGAGTGCTGGGCGCTGAAGACCCGGCAACCCTTGTGACGTATCACAATATTGCCACCATGCATTTGGAAGCAGGCAATAACATCCAGGCGATTGCTGAACTGGAGCCCATTTGCGAAGCGAAAAAGAGAGTTCTGGGGCCAGACCATCTCGATACGCTGCCTTCCATTTCCAACCTGGCTACGGCATACTGGAAAACACGACAGCTTGACAAGTCGATCCCGCTTTTTGAAAGCGTTTTAGGCGCGCAGCGAAATCAACTGGGCAACACGCATCCGGCAACGATCGGAACCATGGCCAATCTGGGAGTCAATTATCGTGATGCTGGCCGGCTTGATGAAGCTATTACTCTTCTGAAACAGGCACTTGAAACGAGTAAGCAGCAGGCCGTTCAACTCTGGGTCAGTAATGAACTCTTGCTCGCATACACCAAGGCAGGAATGAAACCTGAAACGGTCCGCATGATACATAAGAACCTGTCGTTACACGAAGTGAAGACTAATCAAACGAGCCTGGAGTATGCAGCTGTTTTGGCCAATCATGCTGCCACGCTGATGGGCATGAAGGAATGGGGTGAAGCTGAAAGCATGCTCCGAAAATGCCTGGCCATTCGGCAGACTAAGGCGTCGGATAACTGGCTGACATTTCATGCTCAATCACAACTGGGCGGATGCCTGCTTTCACAAAAACAATACGCCGAAGCCGAAACACTTCTGCTTCAAGGGTACCGGGGATTACGCAATATAACGCCGAAGCAGTCGGAACAGCAGCACAGTCGACTCATTCTAGCCATGGATCGCCTCATTCAACTTTACACTGAAATCAATAAGCCCGACGAAGTGAAGAAGTGGCAAACCGAAAAGGAATCACTTTCCAAACTGACTGGAATTAAGTGAATCAATCAGAACTCCTGCCACAGGTCTACGAGGAACTCCGCCGCCTGGCGGCAGCCAGGTTGGCTCACGAACGGGGCGATCATACGCTCGATGCCACCGCCCTGGTACATGAAGCCTATCTGAAACTAGGGGGCGAGCGTTCCTTCAGCAGCAAAAGCGGGTTCATGCAGGCTGCGGCCCAGGCGATGCGACGAATTCTGGTCGATCACGCTCGCCGCCGGAATGCCCAGAAGCGGGATGGCGGGCAGCGTCTCCATCTGGATCCTGACCAGTTCGCTGTGGCCGGACTGCGAGACGACCTGGTGGAAGCCCTCGACGAAGCATTGCAACGGTTGGCCCAGGCAGAGCCTCGCATCGCCGAACTGGTGCAACTCCGTTACTTCGCCGGTGCCAGTATCCCCGAAGTGGCTGCCATTCTTGAGATTGCTCCCCGCACCGCTGATGCCTGGTGGGCCTATGCCAAGGCCTGGCTGACGGCTGAACTTCAGAAATATTGATTATTTTCTTTTCAGACTGCGCGATCGGAGCTCAAAATACGCTGTTGAAGTTGAAGCCCCTAATTATTCAAAGTCGTTGCCATGAATGAACTCGATCTGTTTACCGCAGCCCTGTCGATTCAGGATTCCCAGGCTCGTGCTGCTTATCTGAATGAGCACTGCCAGGGCAATATGCCGTTGCGCCAACGGCTGGAAGAGCTGCTCAAGGCTTATCATCAGGCGGACCAGGTGCTGCCTGAAGTGCCCGCCATCGATCCCAACATGACCGAGCTGTTCACCGGTCAGAAGAAGGATCACCAGATCGGCACGATCATTGCCGCCAAGTACAAGCTGTTGGAAGAGATCGGCGAAGGCGGTATGGGCACGGTCTTCGTCGCTGAGCAGACCGAACCGGTGAAGCGCAAGGTAGCAGTCAAACTGATCAAGCCCGGTATGGATTCCAAGAGTGTGCTGGCACGCTTCGAAGCGGAACGACAGGCCCTGGCGATGATGGATCATCCCAATATTGCCAAGGTGCTTGATGCAGGATTGACCGAGGAGCGTCGGCCCTACTTTGTCATGGAGTACATCAAGGGACTGCCACTCACCAAATACTGCGACGATGCGAAGCTCTCCATTGATGAACGGCTGAAGCTGTTCATCCAGATCTGCCAGGCGGTGCAGCATGCTCATCAGAAGGGCATCATCCATCGTGATCTGAAGCCCACCAATATCCTGATCGCTCTGTATGATGGCAAACCGGTGCCCAAGGTGATTGACTTCGGCCTGGCCAAGGCGCTGCATCAATCGCTCACAGAGAAGACACTGCATACCGGCCACGAAATGGTGCTGGGCACGCCGCTCTACATGAGCCCGGAGCAGGCGGAACTCAATAACCTCGATATCGATACTCGCTCCGACATCTATTCGCTGGGGGTCATTCTGTATGAACTTCTCACCGGTGTAACACCTCTGGAGAAACAGCGATTCAAGGAAGCAGCCTGGGCCGAGGTGCTCAGGATCATCAAGGAAGAGGAACCAAGCAAGCCGAGCACGAAGCTGAACAGTTCTGAAAGCCTGCCTTCAGTGGCAGCACAGCGGCAGATGGATCCGAAGAAGTTATCGTCATTAATGCGCGGCGATCTCGACTGGATCGTGATGAAGGCTTTGGAGAAAGATCGTAATCGGCGGTATGAGACAGCCGATGGGTTTGCAGCGGATGTACTGAGGTATCTGTCGGGGGAGGCAGTGACGGCTGCACCGCCCACTGCTGGATATCGGCTGAGGAAGTTTTTGAAACGGAACAAAGGAAAAGTGATTGCAGCGGGGCTGGTGTTTCTGGCATTAATGTTGGGAATAGCCGGGACAACATGGGGTATGTTAGAAGCCAATCAGGCGTGGCTGGCTGAGAACAAAAGGGCCGAGGGTGAGCGACTTGCCAAACTTGATGCAGAACACAAACAATCTGAATTAGTGATCCAGAAGGAGAGAGCGGAGAAGAGTGAGGAGTTAGCCAGGCATCGGCTATTGGAAGTTTCAGCAGAACGAGACGAGAAGGAAAAGGCTCGCAAGGAAGCAGAAAGCATCACTTCCTTTCTTTGCGATATTTTTCAAAGCCCCGACCCGATAAGGGATGGGAGAGAGATTACTGTTGCAGAAACATTAGACAAAGCATCGAGAAAGTTGGACGATGATGTTTCCATTGAACCTGATACTAGAGTCAACCTGCAAGCATCTCTTGGACGAACTTACTATTCCTTAGGTCTCGCTAAGCAGGCAATACCTCTACAGGAAAAGGTACGGGATTACTGGAATTCTAAACACGGTGTAAATCACCCCATCACGCTAAAGGCAATGAACTATTTGGCTGATTCATACTGTGATGTCGACCGCTGGGAAGAGGCAAGTCAGATTAGTGAACAGGTACTACGTTTCCGACATCAACTATTAGGGTCAGAACATCCTGATACATTAATTGCAATGAAAGACATGGCGAATATACTTGAACACCAAGGCTTGATAAAAAAAAGTTTGGTTATGACAGAGGAATTATTGAAATTATGCAACAAGGTCCACGGCCCTGAACATTCTGAAACATTAACAGCGATGCACAATCTAGCAGCTATTTATTTTAATGCTGGACGCAAACCAGAGGCTTTAAAACTAGGTCAGCAAGTATTGGAACTCCGTCGCAAAGTCAGCGGCAATGATCATCGAGACACGATTACAGCCTTGAGGGCATTGTCCTATTTTTATTTTGATGCCGGAATGAGAGATGATGCATGCGGGATGATGGAACAAGTAGTTCAACTTCGCCAAAAAAAATTTGGTCCAGAACATTCCAGTACTCTTAATGCGATGAGCACTCTGGGTGAATATCACTCAAAAATGAATCGTCATCAGGATGCTGTTAAGATTTTTGAAAAAGTGGTGACTCTACGACGTAAAGTTAACGGTGCGCAACACTCAGCAACTGCTAGAGATTTGTACTTGCTCGCAACATCCTACTTTGAAGTTGGCCGTCGTGACGAGTCAATTGCTTTACATGAGGAGGCAGTAAAAATAATGCAGAAAGTGCTTGGGTCAAAGCATCCACAGACGTTGGCAGTCATGAATAACTTATCTATGTCGTATTTCAATATAAACGCTCATGAAAAGGCTATCGCTTTACGGGAAGAATTAGTGGATCTTTGTAAGGAAGCACTTGGTTCCGATCACCAAGACACCCTGAGTACCATAGGAAACTTGATATTTTCATATACCACAGTGGGTAGATTCGAAAAAGCATTGAAACTGCAAGATGAATTATTGAAGCTACATAGAAGGATTTATGGGAATGAGAATCCAGTTACGATCAAAGTCATGCATCATCTTGCAAAAATATATTCTGATATGAAATGCTGGGATGATGCAATCCATTTGCATGAAGAAATATTGGTTATCAAAAGAAAAATAAATGGAGAAGAACACCAGGATACACTGTTTACTAAAGGCTGGCTTGCATTCACCTATTGCCAATCGGGCCGCCATTTTGATGAAATCAAACTTCGACGTGAGATTTTAACCGTTTATCGAAAGCAGTTGCCTAAAGACAGTCCAAAATTGGCGGAGCATTTAGTCAACCTTGGATCCGCTTTATTGAAGGTAAATTTATTTCAGGAAGCAGAATCTGTTCTAGGCGAGTGTTTGGCCATCCGCGAAAAGAACCAACCCGTAGCTTGGAGTACCTTTAATACGTATTCCATGCTCGGCAGCACTCTCCTAGGTCAAAAGAAATATTCCGATGCGGAACGGTTACTTCTGAAGGGCTTTGAGGGTATGAGAGCATGCTACGGCAAGACTCCGGAGACTGACACTGCCCGACAGAGTATGCAACAACGCCTCCCCGAAGCCCTCGACAGACTCATCCAGCTTTACACGGAAACCAACAATCCCGACGAAGTGAAGAAGTGGCAGGCGGAGAAGGAGAAATTACCCAAGCCAGTTGAGCCAGTGAAGAAATAGAATGTTGAGCATGGGTACGTCAGCCATCCAGATTGATGCCAGCAAGCACTATCTTCATGAAGCAGAGCCATTACGGTATTGCTTTACCATAGAACTGGGCAAGACTCTGGCTCTTCTGGGTCGTTCTGGCTCCGGCAAAACCACCCTGCTACGGTTGCTGGCCGGGTTGGAACAGCCTAGCAAGGGGGCAATAGTCTGGCCGGATGTCATTACCCGCTTGAGTCATCCATTCGGCATGGTTTTCCAGCAGACCGTGCTGATTCCGCACTTAAACGTCAGGGAGAACTTGGCGATTGGCTGGCGATTACACTATAATGAGTTCCGTAAGCTCTGGTGGGCGAGAACGGAACCTTCCGAACTCCGCCAGCGGCTGGACGAAGCGATTCCTCTCCTGGAGTTGGAACCGTACCTGTCGCGACTCCCTTCGGAACTCTCCGGAGGTCAAAGGCAACGAGTCGCCCTCGGTCGGTGCTTGATCCGCCGCCCGGCGGTTTTTTTGTTGGATGAACCTCTCTCCCACCTCGACCTGGCGATTGCCCTGCGAATACGTGACCGATTGGTTACATGCTTCCAGCGATGGCAGTCCACGGTTGTCTGGGTGACTCACGATCCCGCTGAAGCAAAGGCTGTAGCAGACCGTGTCATATCCCTGGATGAGCCTTCTATTACGGTGACTACCACGAGTGACACATGAACGGCCCAGAAATACTTCGCATTGTTGATGCCATGCACCGCGACAAGGGCATTCCCAAAGACATGATCTTTGAAGGCATTGAACAGGGCATGCACCTGGCTGCTCGCAAACACTTTGGCGTCATCGATCAGGAAACCGATGACATTGAAGTCAAAATTGATCGCCAAACGGGCGTCATGACAGCCAGCAAGGCCGGCATTGAACTTGACCCACAGATTCTAGGCCGCATTGCTGCCCAGGTAGCCAAGCAGGTATTCATCCAGAAAATACGCGAAGCTGAATCGAATGTCGTCTTCCGCGATTATGGCGAACGCAAGGGCGAACTGGTCATCGGCACGGTGCAGCGTATCGAAGGTGGTTCTGCAATTCTAAGCTTGGGAAAAAGCGAAGCATTTCTGCCTCGTTCCGAAATGATTCCCGGCGAAACTCCGCATGTCGGTCAGCGTATCAAGGCAATCATTCTCGAAGTACGCAAAATGGGCAACCGTGTTCGTATTGTCCTTTCCAGAACCCATCCTGATTTTGTCCGCAGATTGTTTGAACAGGAAATACCCGAAATCGCAGATCGCACGATCCAGATTCGTTCGATAGCCCGCGAAGCGGGTTATCGCACGAAGATTTCTGCCAGTTCGATCGATAGCAAGGTTGATGCAGTCGGTGCCTGCGTGGGTGTGCGAGGCAGCCGCATCAAGAACATCGTTGACGAACTGGGTGGCGAGCGTATTGACATCGTTCGCTGGAATGAATCGCTTCAGGTAATGATTCCCAATGCTTTGCAGCCAGCCAACATCACAGAAGTGTTCCTTTACACCAAGCTGGGTCGCGCCATTGTCATGGTGCCTGAAGACCAACTGAGCCTGGCGATTGGCCGACGTGGGCAAAACGTCCGGCTGGCATCCAAGCTGGTGGGCTGGGACATGGAAATCATGACTGAGGATGAGCTTTCGGAAAGCATTGAGAAAGCCGAAGGTTACTTCCGACTGATCCCGGGCATGACTGATGACATGGTGGAAGTGCTGATTTCCGAAGGCTTCCTCTCTTATGACGATCTGACATTCCAGGAGACAGCCGACCTGGCTGAAATGCTGGGGGTAACGGAAGAAGAAGCGATCAACATTATCAACTTCGCTGAAGAAGCTTCTGCAGAACTGGAAAAGATCAGCGAAGAACAGAGGTCTGGCGGACAAAGTGGGTCGACTGCAGTTGAAGAAACAGCCGCTGAGACAACTACAGAGACTGCTGTATCAGAAATTCCGGCGGAAACGTCAGCTGAAAATGTAGAAGTAACCGTTTCTGAATCTGAAGCACCGAGTACAGAATCAGGTGATGAAGCGGCCGAACCGAGTACACCAACCGTTGATGAAACATTAGCTTCCGATGTTCCTGAAGTTGTTACCGAATCATCAGTCGAAGCAACTTCTTCCACCGAAGCCGTTTCCGAAGCTAAACCAGAAACAGTGTAAAGGTAGAATTGAATTCATAAATGCGGGACCATCAACGGTACCGCCTGCTTTAATTAATGTTGTAAACCGCGGTGTCATCATCAAACAAAAAACCCCATTTTCATCATCAGACATGCTCTGTTATTACCATTTTCGACAGATGGATCCAATTCAATAACGCATTGATTCATCTAGAGTGTTCAGAAACTATTATGAAATAGGGCTTTCCATCAAGGAATTCGTCTCTTACACTAATCTATGCTCAAATGAGAAGAAATGTCTTCGATTTGAACACTCATGCCCATGAGTGGTCGAAGCTGTTTTAACTCTTCCGAAGCAGGCCAAGACCGCCGGGAGCGGCCTATGTGAGCAGATTGACTACAGGGGTGATGCTTGTCGACGACGAAGGAAGCCAAGGTACGCATATATCAATTGGCAAAAGATCTGGATGTGGAAACCAGCATCTTACTTGACATCTGCAATGATGCTGGCTTTGATAAAGTTCGCAGCCAACTTAGCAGCGTTGATCACGATCAGATTGATCTCATCAAAAAGGTACTCAAGCAAAAGGCAACCCCGCCAGCTCCAGCAGTTCCTCCACCTCCAGTATTAAAGCAGCCTATTGCGGCCAAGCCTCCCACCCTGGCCCCCAAAACGCCTGTCGTATCACAGGCCAAGGTGATCCCTGAAGAAGAAACTCCGGAAGTTGTTGCGGAAATAGTAGAAGAACCTGCTGCTCAACCTGAACCGGTTGCACCTCCACCACCGAAAACGTTATTGACTGCCGACCTGAAAAGTTCAATTCGTAACCTGAACACTGCTCGGCCAGTTCGCTCACGTCATGCACCACCCCCTGCTGCTCCGCAACAACCGGCACCGGTAGCGCCAGCGGCTCGTGAACCAGCTACCGAAAAGCCAGCACCAACGGTTACCCCGGCTCCTGGACCAGCTAAAGCAGCAACCGTTACCCCGCTACCCAAGCCAGCAGCACCCATCAGACCGATGGCTACGCAGAATCCAACCAAGCCACCTGTATTGAACCAACCAGGCGGAGCTGCTGCTGCCGGTGAACGCCGTTCCGCACTGGATCGCGCCAGACCGACTACCTCGTACACTCCGCCGGCATCCCAGGCGCGCCGCAAGATTGTCATGCCAGGCGCAGTGCCTAGTGCCCCCTCTGCTCAACCGGGAGTACTCAAGCCTTCTGTCAAGTTCACGCCTGACATGCTGGCTGGCATCAATACGACCAAGGGGCCAGTAACTGCGAAGGATATTATTCGCAAAATCGAAGAAAAGCATTTCGAAGATAAAGCCAAATCCAAAAAGGATCATGGCGACGATCTGGTCGATGAAGATGATGACAAATTACGTCCCGGACAGGTGAAAGGCCGTGAAGAGAGGCACAAAAAGCGATCCATGCGGGCAAAGGCTCGCGAGGACGATATCCGCAAACTCACACAGTTGCTAGACGATGATGATGATACCCCCTCGCCACAGCGGCTGCATCGCGTTCATCGCGCACCGCGGCAAGGCACCCTGCCCCGCAAAGGTACTATTGTTGATGTCCATACCCCCATCACGGTGCGTTCGCTTTCTGAAAACCTTGGCGTCAAAGCGACCGATCTCATCAAGAAACTGATGGCCAAGGGACAGATGGTCACCATCAATACCGGCCTGGATGAACTGGCTGCAGAAGAACTGGCCATTGAACTGGGCATTGAGATCAAGATCATCAAAGAGCAGGAAGCCGAAGAGCTGGTGCTGGCTGAATTCAGCAAGAAGACCGAAGAACATGCACTGATACACCGGCCACCTATTGTCACAGTCATGGGCCATGTCGATCACGGCAAAACAAGTCTGCTCGACCGTATCCGTGAAAGCAACGTGGTAGCCAGCGAAGCGGGTGGCATTACGCAACATATCCGCGCCTGGAAGGTAAACCATGGCGGGAAAGACATTACTTTCCTCGATACACCCGGCCATGCTGCCTTCACGCAGATGCGCGCCCGTGGTGCCAATGTCACTGATATCGTGGTGCTGGTAGTGGCAGCTGATGACGGCATCATGCCTCAAACGGATGAAGCCATCAGTCACGCCAAGGCTGCTGGTGTGCCCATCATCGTGGCGATCAACAAAGTTGACCTGCCCAATGCCAACCTGAATCGCACCCGTCAACAGTTGTATTCCAAGGAGCTGATTCCCGATGATATGGGTGGCGATACACCATTTATTGAAACGATTGCCAACAAGGATCGGCCTCGCGGTATCAACGAATTACTCGACATGATCCTGCTGGTTGCAGAACTGAAAGACCTCAAAGCTGACCCCGAACGTGCTGCGACAGGCACTTGCCTGGAAGCCAGAGTCAATGGTGATGAAGGTGTAGTGGCCAACTTCCTGGTACAGGATGGCACACTCCGCCGGGGCGACACGATATTGTGCGGTACCACGGTAGGACGCGTTCGTCAGATGTACAGCGACCTGGGCAAAACGCTGGACGAAGCTGGCCCCTCAACTCCTGTCCGCATCATCGGCCTCGATGAGGCTCCCGAAGCCAGCGACAAATTCTATGTCGTGGATGATATCGCCCAGGCTCGCGAAATCGCTGAATCGCGTATCCAAAAACAACGTGATGCAATTAACATTAAACGCAGTACCTTCCGACTCGAAGACCTGGGCAAAGCCAAGGCAACTGAGCTGAAGATCATCCTGAAAGCGGATGTCAAAGGCTCTATCGAAGCGATCAAGAAAGATCTGGAAAAGCTTACCCACGATGAAGTGAAGATCAAACTTCTGCATACCGCGGTCGGTGGCATTACCGAAAGTGATGTCCAGTTGGCGTTGGCATCTCCGGAAGACAGCCTGATCATCGGCTTCAATGTGGTGCCTGATGATGATGCACGCAAGCTGGCAGATGTCAATAATATTCAGCTCAAGCTGTACGACATCATTTACAAACTCTCCGACGATTTGAAGCTGGCTCTAGAAGGCAAGCTCAAGCCGAAAGAAGAAGTCATCCACCTGGGCCGTGCGGTCGTCCGCGATACATTCAAGATCAGCCGTGTTGGCACGGTGGCTGGCTGCCATGTCACCAGCGGCACCATCGAACGCTCCGCCAAGGTTCGCCTGATTCGCGATGGCGTGGTGATCTACCCGCCATCAGAACGCACCGCAGCACTCGATTCACTCAAGCGTCATAAGGATGATGTCCGCGAAGTACGCGAAGGCTACGAGTGCGGCATCAAGATCGCCGGCTTTGACGATGTGAAAGTGGGCGATGTGATCGAAGCATTCCGCGTGGAACAGGTACAGCGGACGCTGTAGCCTGAACAAGTGCTAATCTTTTGCGAGGTGGAGCATGTCTCCACCTCCATGTTTTTCAAGTCAAATCATGAACAAGCTACCACTTTCAGCTGTTCAGCAGACACTGCAACAGGCCCCGCCCCGCATTGCTGTGGTCTTAGGTTCAGGATTAAGCGTTCTAGCAGAATGCCTGCAACTCATCAGTCAGTGGAGTTTCGTAGAACTTCCGGGCATGGTGGCTTCCAGTATCCAGGGCCATCGCGGGCAGTTGCTGTATGGAACCTGGAATTCCATTCCTGTGTTAATGTTCGCTGGCCGTATCCACTATTACGAAGGGCACGGCTGGGATGCAACACTGGCTCCCATCAGGTTGGCGGCTGATCTGGGCATTGAGCGTTTGATTCTGACCAATGCCGCAGGCGGCATTCGCGAAGGATTCAAACCTGGTACTCTCATGCTGATTCAGCATCACTTGAAATGTACGCAGCCACGCTGGTGGGCGAAGGGTGTCCAGAAGAGCGACCCTATCTGGTACGATTACCAACTCAACGACAAAGTGCTGCAACTTGCAGGATCATTTTCCATTCCGCTGGAATACGGCTTTTATGCCTGCCTCACCGGTCCCAGCTATGAAACACCAGCAGAGATCAGGATGCTTCAAACACTGGGAATCTCTGCAGTAGGAATGTCTACGGCACTCGAAGCGGAAGAGGCGTATCAACGTAAGATTCAGACCATTGCGATTTCCTGCATCACCAATGTTGGCGCAGGGCTTTCTGCAACACCTCCGCATCATGAAGAGGTGATGCTGGAATCGCAACGGGCGGCACATCAACTGGGTAATCTGCTCGAAGGCATACTGACCATACTCTGATTCGACTTGATACTCTACACCAACGCATGTTCTGGTTTGTAGAATAGCAACATCTTTGATCAACCGATAGGTGATGCCATGCCAGCCTATGTCAAACGTGGTTCCATTCCTCCCAAGCGGCATATTGAACATCGCGTCAAGCCGGGCTACAAGAACGAAGGCATCTATTACGAAGAAGTCGTCACCACGGTTGGTTTTGAGCGTGCCTATTCGATCTGTTATCATCTCAGGCCGCCTACTCGGGTTCGCAAGGTGGAACCAGCTGGCATCATGCCTCTGGAAATTGTCGAAGGCGAAATGCTCCGCCATCACCACCTGAAAAGCAAGAACATCCCGGCACGTGGAGATATTGTTTCGGGCAGATTGCCACTGATGACCAATGCCGATGTCACCATCAGCCGTTGTCGGCCTTCCGAATCACAGTCAGAACTATTCCGCAACGCATCGTGCGACGAAGTCATTTTTGTGCATCACGGGCGAGGCAAACTGCATTCTCCGCTCGGCATCCTGCCTTTCAAACCATTCGATTACATTGTCGTTCCCCGATGCACTACTTATCGCATCGAATTTGATGAAGGCATCTCGCCTGACCTGCTCATCGTGGAATCAACAGGCGATTTGCGTATCCCGGAACGCTACTTGAATCCAGACGGTCAATTACGGCTCGGTGCGCCCTATTCGGAACGAGACTTTCATGGGCCCACGGATATCCACGTCATTGATCAGGAAAAAGACATTCCCGTGCTGGTAAAAGATGGTGATCGATACACTCGCTACATCCTGGCCAGCCATCCATTTGATGTGGTCGGCTGGGATGGCATGCTTTATCCCTTTACTTTCAATGCTGATGATTTTGAACCCATCACGGGCACGATTCATCAGCCTCCACCTATTCATCAGACCTTTGAAACCAAGGGCTTTGTGCTTTGCACGTTTGCTCCGCGATTTCTGGATCATCATCCCGATGCGGTAAAGGTGCCCTACGTTCATTCCAACGTTGGTGCAGATGAAGTGCTCTACTATGTGAGAGGCAACTTCGGCAGCCGACGCGGCGTGGAAACTTCATCCTTCACACTGCATCCACGTGGCATTCCGCATGGCCCTCATCCAGGCACCATTGTTGCCAGCCGTGAGGTCATCCGCACGGATGAGCTGGCGGTCATGGTAGATACACATTTGCCTTTGCACCTCACCCGTCAGGCACTGGAACTCGACGACCCATCGTATCCCTACAGTTGGCTGGATTAGTGCATGGTCTTTCTGGATGTGGCATCAACCCCCGCCATGGACATTTATCAAGCCATGGTGGGGATCGTTTCACCTCGCCCTATTGCATGGGTAAGCACGGTTGACCGGTCTGGCAGACCGAATCTCGCACCGTTCAGCTTTTTCAATACCTTTGGCTCTAACCCGCCGGTCGTCGTGTTCTCACCCACGCTCAGGCGAGATGGAACGAAGAAGGACACTCTTCTGAATCTCGAAGAAGTGCCCGAGTTTGTGATTCATGCTGCAACCTGGCCCCAAGCTCACGCTGTGAATGACTCCTCCAGAGAATTACCCCGACATGAAAGTGAAGCTGACATGCTGGGAATGGGACTGATTCCGTCCAGCAAAGTCAAGCCACCACGCCTGAAAGATGCCGTAGTTGCCATGGAAGGAAAAGTACTGCAGATCATTCCCATTGGTCAGCAGGCTATGAGTGGCAACCTGGTAATTGGTGAAATTGTTGGGATTCATCTTGATGAGTCCATTCTCAATTCTCAGGGGAAAGTAGACCCTCGACTACTGCAGACCATTGGACGGCTGGGAGGCGACTGGTTTTGCAAATCTACTGACTTGTTTGAACTGAAGCGACCAACCTGATCGTATCCAGGCTAAACTGCCTCAGCAGCCCGCAAAGTTTCCCCAGATTCCCTCAAGCCACCATTATCAGCATGTCGATGAATGCAGAGACGGTGTATTACGTCCGGGCGGGGAGTGTCTATTCATGATGGGGTTCCGTGGGCTGGCTGCCGTACTTTGCTGCGTGCTGTTCCAGCTTGCGCTCCAGGCTCAGAACACTCCAACGTATTGCAACAAGCTGCGGTTTTCCCTCCCATTTCAAATTGATCCACAGGAAGTGTATCGGCTGCGTGAAGCACAACTCTATGAATCGATGGATGGGCGAAGCAACTGGAGGCTGGTTGCGCGCATAGGGCCGCAGGACAATCAGTTTCCTGTTCAGGTTCCGCGCGAAGGTGAATACTGGTATCTGCTTCGAGTGATTGAGACAAACGGCATGGCGAATCCAGCCCAACTGGATCGCTTACCAGCCAACCATCCGCTCACACGCATCGTAGTGGATAATACACCGCCCCGCATCGACTTTCGTGAACTGCCAGGCCGTGGCGAACAGGCTCAGGTGAACTGGAACATCACCGATGAGACGCTGGATATCAGCAGCATCCGTCTTGATTACCTGAATGCCAACAACCAGTGGGTTCCCATCAATATCCGCCAGGAAGCACGAGGCGAAGCATCACTGACAGTGCCTGGCCGTGGCAGGGTTGAATTACGACTATCCGCGATGGATATGGCCAAAAACCAGGAAGCCAAGACCATTAGCCTGGGTGGCGGATCTACAGCCAGTACCGCTGAACGAGAAAACAATCGTGATAATGATGGATGGGATAGCCCAGGAGGGGCCGGAGCCACGCGACGATCATCCTCCATGGATGATACAGGAACATCTTCGCGCGAATCACGCTACATCAACAAAGACACATTCAGTGTCAATTTCAACCTGGAACAAGTCGGGCCTTCCGGCGCTCATGTTGAAGCATTTTATCTGAATGATAATCAGTGGACCCCTTGCGGCAGCACGAAAGTAACGCACGAGGGCCCTGGCAAACTTGAAGTCAAACTGCCCCGCGAGGGCACCTTCGGCATCATCATGCAGGTACGAAGCGGCTTTGATAATACTGCCTCCAAGCCTCGGCCTTCCGCCAGCCCTGAAGTATGGGTGTGCCTGGATAAGACACTGCCTAAAGTGACTGATCTCCAGGTGCTTCCTGGTCGTGGCAGCAATATGGGCAAAGTAAAAATCCTCTGGCGAGCCAGCGACACACACCTCGCTTCTCAGCCTATACGATTGGAATATCGAGACCTGGAAGACAGCGACAAAAACTGGCAACCTATTGCAGACAACCTGGAAAATACCGGATCTTTTGTGTGGAATACTCCTTCGCGTGGTTTTCGGTATCAGATACGTGTTTCAGCCATCGATAAAGCACGCAACTGGGGCGAAGCAATTTCGCAGGAAGTGATCGTAGATGTTGCCCAGCCTAAAGTCAGGATTCTGGATATTGATCATTAAACGCAAACAGGCGGGAAACGCATTTCCCGCCTGTTACATGAATATTCCTATCTGCTTATCGACTCTTGATGGCCTTGATCAGCTTATCTGCCAGATCAGCCTTGATATCGCCGGCCAGCGATACCTTCTTGCCGTTGGAACCAATCTGCAGGCTGCTGACCAGATCAGCCAGTTCCGAGCCAAACTGTTCATTGGAAAGTGCTAAAGCACCAGCCATATCCTTGGCCTGATCCATGAGAGTTTTCATCTGGCTGGCAGCACCTTCTTCCGACAAATGCATGCTGACATCAAACTTGACATTGTCTTTGATATTCAGATTCATCGTCTGGGTTTCAAGCTTGCTGATCGCATCACCCAGTTCAGGATTTGGCGCCATCTTGGACATTTCACGGACTGAAGCAGGAATCATGATGGCACCCCAAACGGTATTGTCATTGCGTGCCTTGGCGAGCAGTTCCGAAAACTTGGAGTTGAGCGAACTCGACTTGCGACCGATCAGACGTTCAATGGCATTAGTCACATCTTCCTTGACAGTACCGCCGATGATGGTTTCCTTGTCGTAGATGGTTGCGTAGAAGTTCTTGCCACTGTCTTTATCCTTGACTTCATACATCAGGAAATCACCATACTTGGTGGTGGTGACGCGATCGCTTTGATTGGCTGCAGCAATCAGAGCGCCCAGGGCACCATTCATTTTTTCAACATTGAATGCACCTTTGGCGACCATAAAGCCATCCGCTTCGGGTGGTCCGCCGATTTTCGCATTGAATTTACTGACAGTAAAAGTCACCGAGGTGATGTCTCTCATGGGATCAAAACCCAGCGACTGCATGACACCCTGAAGCTGGCTGTTTTCCTTGATGCGTTTTTCCAGGTCTTCCTTGAAGTGCTTCTGGAACAGCGAAGAACTCAACAGACTTTTGACATTGAAGGAAAATGCCATCTCTGTGTTATCAGGAAACAATTTGGCGATATCGCCAGACTGCTGAGCCTGCAGACTTGTCAAACCAGCCAGCATGATCGTTGCACATGCCAGATAGCTGAAAACAGATCGTTTCACAATTCATCTCCACGAGGGTAAATATCAAACCAATCCACCATACGCACTGGTCAGTGTACTGGATATGCAAAGGGAGACCTAGCCGAATTTCGTATACCAGACCTGCTTGTCCTTTGATTTCATCCAGGGACTTGTTCTGCGATGCGTTCCTGAAAATGTATTACCCAGATACTGTCTGATGAGTTTCAAAAAATAAGGTAATGCAGTAAACTATTTTTATCAGATTATCCTGGACAATGTGATTTTCATGGAATATTCGACTGTTCCATTAAGATATGCTAATCTTGCTGGTTAGACAGAAACACTGTTCTTGGCTTGAGTTATGACCTTTGCCTTGGCTGCTGGTACTGAACCTGTAAGTGGTTATCGTTGTATTCGGCGATTATCTCGATCGCATGCCAGCGAAACCTGGCTGGTACAGGCCGAGGATGAATCGTACCGTGCCTTGAAGTGGCTCTATGATTCCAGTCGGTACAGCCATTTGAAGAGGTTGACATCCATCCGTCATCCCTTTCTCATTCACTGGGAAAAAACTGAAACGATTGGGAGCGATGTACTTCTGCTATCAGAATGGGCAGAAGAATCGCTTGATATAGTCATCTCGGAACGCAGGCATCAAGGCAATACAGGTTCAGGTGATCTTCCATTGCTGCGGTATCTGGAAGAGCTGGCCGAAGTTCTGGATTTTCTGCATCAAAAACAGAAATTGGTGCATGGACGACTCAAACTTTCCAACGTCGGTATCCTCCATCGACACATCAAACTGCTGGACTGGGGTCTGTGCGTACCAGAACAATTGACAGTTCAGCCCTGGTCACCAACTGAAATCCAGAGCACTGCACCCGAAGTTCTGACTGGCCAGTGCATCCCTGCCAGCGATCAATTTTCACTGGCTGCACTGTTTCTGATTGCCAGCCAGGGCAACCGTATCACATCGGCTCGTTCGTTGCCGGAATTGTTGAGTATTCAGCAACACACGATGTTTTCATCAGAGCAGTTATCCTCCGGAGTTCAAGCAGTTCTGGAACGGGCGTTGCACCGTGATCCTGCATCGCGATACTCGACATGCATGGAAATGGTGCAGGCTCTCAGCACAGCTTTGCAAGCATCTGAAAATGGAGGTACGCAGTCTTCTCCATCAACGCAATCCAGAGTAACCACACCAGAACCAGTGATTGAAGAGCCAATCTGGAATGACGAAGAGACGCCTGTTGCACCCAGCAAATCAACGCCTACGGTGATGATCCAATCTCTCATGGAGGTGGAAAGCGACAAAGGAGGCAGCAGTCACAAACATCCCGATAGTGCGTTCCTGAACCTGAATAATCTGGCGTATCATTCCAAAGTACAGAGCAGTGGAGTTCTAACTCCCACTCTGCTGATCGGATTGGGTGAGTATGGGAAGAATATTCTGCAAAAACTATCGAATTTGTTTCAGCAGAGATTTGAAGGCATCAGTCAATTACCCAACATCCGCCTGCTGGGCATAGGCAATGAGACCATAGCAGATTCTATCCATTCCAAACCTGGATCGCTGAATTCCTCGCAGTACTTCTCTCTTCCATCACTGACAGATGAACTGCTCCACGCATCATGCAAGAATCCTATTATTCAACAATGGCTCCCTGATTCTGGCGGATTAATATCCGTCAGTGAAGCTGCCCCAGAGTGCCCCTATGTGAACCGTCTATCGCTGGTCCATCAATATTCGCGGCTGAGACTCAAGCTGGCCGAAGAATGCAAGATCATGATGCAGTCTGATTCGCTGATCAAGGCCAGACAGCACACCGGCCTTTCCATTCGTCAGGATTTGACGCCGACATGCTATGTGATCGCTGATCTCAGTGAATCGCTTGCCACAGGTACACTTGCTGATCTCATCTACCTGATTCGCAGTGTTATTGCAGAATCAGGCTGGGGACATGGCCAACTTACCGGGTTATTCCTGCTGCCTGGTGATACTCAATCGGCAGAGATCAAGGCAAGAACCTATGCAGCATTAGTAGAATTGAATCATTACACTCAGGAACAGTTCTTTGCGGCACGCTATAACCAGGAAGACGAGTTGACTTATCCTTTTCTGCCATGCGATCAGGTCTTTTTCCGCAAGTATCCGCTGCAGACCGGCCCGCACACGATCGAGGAAGCTCAACTGGAAGCAGCCCACTGGCTGTTGCGGGAGGTTACTTCGGAACTCAGTAGTCTGCGCCTGGCCAGCCGACGGACTACCGATACGTTTGCCCCTCAGACATCAACCTGGTTCAGCCACGGCATGACAGCACTGAAGTCGTCGCACGACGATCTGAAGGTGCTTGTTAAAAACCGGATGCTCGGTGGACTTATCCAAACCTGGCTTACACCATCTCCAGAAGTTTCGGAGCATATTCAAAAAGATTTCGAACAGTTTCTGGAGCAATACATTCACTCGGCGTCTGCGTTACTGGAACGCTTCCAGCACATGGCAGCAGTGGTCTTGGGCTGCGAACCATCCCAATTAATCGAAGAATGGATCGCCCCTCTTCGCAAAGGTGCAGCAGCCAGGCCGCCACTGGAAACTCTGGCACGAGAGATCATGCACCAGGTAGAGACTAATTTTGGAACGAGCAGCAGTTATCAGCATTCCCCGGCCCTCGTTGCGATTCAGCACGAAGCAGAAAGTGTTGCACTGGATATCAGTTCAAAGATAAAGCCTTTTATTCTGCAATATCTCGATCAACCGGGTATGCGGTTGGGCGGCTCGCTCTACCTGGGAAATTTACTCCTGAACTGGATCAATCATCATCTGAACCAGTTACAGGCTAACCATCTCGAAATTCACCAGGATATGTTGCGCGCCGAACGTACAATTACCCAGATGATGAGTCAGGAAGAGCGTTCGTTCGCTATCATGGGTCGACAGCGGCTTGTCTCTCAGATTGTGCAGGATTTATCCGATTACCCAAGCCGGGTCCTGGCAGAAGATATGTTCGCCCGGGCATTGCATGTTTTCCAGCATATGAAAAAGACTGTAGAAGAATGTCTCGCGCAGTTACAGACTGCAGAACTCAATCTGAAGGAATTACAGTCGTATTACCAGATATCTGCAGTCAGCAATACACATCTGCTTCTGGATGGCGAAGAAACGCTGGAAGATCGAGTCCAGGCACTGCAGTCGCAATTGCCTGAAGACCTCTACCTGCGACTTGATTCCGATATGACCGTTGCACTTAGTCGGTTTCAATCCGATTTTTCAAAAGTATGCCTGGGAAAAGGCCCCAACTTCACCGATGTGCTTGAACTGCTCGACAATTCTCTCGAGGAAAATCTAGAAGGTATGCTGCCCAGTGAGGATGCTGCAGAACAATTACTGACTCTTACCTCGCAAACGGTGGTTGAACAGTTAAGGCAGTGTTATCGTGATGCTCGCCCGGATTTGATGGAGAACAAGAGAACCAGACAAGGGGCATTTTGCCTCATGCTGACTCCAGGTTCCGATGCAGGACAGGAACTTCTCCAGATGGCTCAGGCAACATTACCGCAAATTGTAGCTGCACCGGAAGGGTTGCAGGGAGAAATATTGTTTTATCGGGAAACTGGCAGCTTGCTTCCCCATGAAATTTATCCCGAAGGCAGTAAAGCCTATGAACAACTGCAGGCAAACCTCGAAACCTCGCAACACAGCCGATTTGACATCAGTTATTGGCATTCGCTGGGAACACCGCCAGATTCAGTTACCACGATTTACGCTTCCTCCACTGACTCATTAGATACTATCACCGTTTAGCCCATTCTCTGTAGAATAGTGATTCCTAAAACACTTTTTCTGCACTGAATCGGGCCAATGGAATCACTCGAAGTAGCACGTCGCACCAAGCTTGAACAAATTACTGCTCTGGGAATTGACCCGTGGGGAAGCCGTTTTGATGGCCGAACCATGATTGGCGATATTCGCCATATGCAAGTCCCGGAAGACCCCATGGCCGGACCACCATTGAAAGCGGCAGGCCGCGTAATGACCTATCGCAAGATGGGCAAACTCCGCTTTATCGACCTTGCAGATCGCACCGGCCGAATTCAGTTGATGATCGGACAGAAACAGGTTGATGAAACCAGTTGGAAGCTGGTTGATCTCATCGATCTGGGTGATCTGATTGGAGTCACTGGTCGCCTCGGAAAAACCAAGGTAGGCGAGCTCACCTTGTTTGTTGAGCAACTGCATTATCAAGGCAAATCACTGTTGCCTCATCCTGATAAATGGTCAGGCATTGAAGATCAGGAGTTTGCGTTACGGCATCGCTATCTGGATTACATCTACACGCCGGAGTTGCGATCCAAGGCGGAAAAACGCCTGAAAATCATGAATGGCATACGACAGTTTCTTGAAGCTGAAGGCTACTTTGAAGTGGAAACCCCAGTTCTCCACAATATTGCAGGTGGCGCCGCCGCCAAGCCGTTTGAAACACATCATAACGCGCTGGATATTCCCCTGTTTCTTCGTATCGCGTTGGAATTGCCTTTGAAGAAACTCCTGGTAGCCGGGTTTGACAAAGTTTACGAAATGAGTCGAGTTTTTCGTAATGAAGGCATCAGCCCCAAGCATAATCCAGAATTCACCATGATGGAGTTGTATCAGGCGTACGGCAACTATGAGTCCATGATGGATCTTACTGAACGCCTCGTGGTGAAACTGGTGGAATCAACCACCAGCACGCCAGGCGAGTATGTATTGCCTTACGCAGAGCGTGCCATCGATTTCAAACCACCATTCCAACGACAAAAGTACGGAGATTTGTTCCTGACTCACGTTGGCGTAGACATGCGTGATGCAACAGCTGTGAACGACGCTGCCCGCAAACGGGGAATCGATACGACAGGGAAAGATCATGCTGTGCTGATTCACCTGCTGTTCGAGATTGTAGTAGAACCAGCGCTGGCTCAGATTTATCAACCTGTTTTCGTTTATGACTATCCAGCGGCATTGTGTCCACTTACGAAGCGTAAGTGGCACGACCCGTTCATCGCAGAGCGTTTTGAGTGTTATGTACTGGGTATGGAAATCGCCAATGCTTACACGGAATTGAACGATCCGGAAACGCAGGAAGCGACTTTCCGCTCTCAACTCAGCGGACTGAAAGAAGAAGATTCGATGGCCAAGCTCGACATGGATTTCGTGACAGCCTTACGCTACGGTATGCCACCAGCCGGCGGTTTGGGAATTGGCATTGACCGACTGTGCATGCTGCTGACAAACAGCCAAACGATTCGAGATGTGATACTGTTTCCACTCTTGCGACCCGGGAAGTAAACATTAAGAAACTGCAGATGAATATCATGCTGCAAGCAACATGTCATAGCTTTCTCACCCGGTAACCAAAGGACTCATAGTATTCCAACTAATGAGTTTAAACCATGAGCCAGATTCGTTCACGCGATTGATCACGTCTTGTTCAATCCATTAAAAACAAGGCAATACAGGTGCGTCGTTTTAATCAACCGAAGAGCGTGTCGTTTATCATCATTTAACTTGAGTAAGTGGAGGCTGAAAGTTGGAAAATCTGTTTCACTAATCCAGCATACTAGAGCATTTTCAAAAACCATCTTGCGCATTCAGGTAATACATGAAATACTGTGACGTGTCCATGTCATGGAGTCACAGATGAAAGCGTACTCGGTTGATTTACGTGAGCGGGTGTTGGCAGACTTTCAGGGAGGCATG